>JAYTSV010000086.1:0-1896 GCA_043745465.1 Fimbriiglobus sp. | reverse complement strand
CAGCGGGGGCGGTTCGAGATCATCGGGGGCGGCGAAGGGGTCCATTGGCCCGACCTCGACGAAGACATTAGCGCCCGAGGGATGCTCGCAGGGATTCCGGGTTGCCCGCCCAAGCCAGCGAAGGCGTAGCGCCGCCGGGCCTCGCTACCGCGCCCCGCGCACGGCCGGCGCGTCGAGGTCGAGGCGGTACAGCACCTGGTTGTAGTTGTAGCGCGGCGTCTGGTACGGGTTGCCCGAGAACTCGTTGGTGTACGTCCCCTCGAAGTGGATCGTGCGGCCATTGTCGCGGTCGAAAAAGGCGTGGTGGCTGACGTTGTAGAACGTCTGCTTGTCGTGCGACGCCACCTTGACCGCCTTTGGGAATGGCCCCGTCGGGGCGTCGGCCTCGGCGTACCAGACCTCGCCGAGCTGCGACGTGCCGCCGATCTGGCACGCCAACAGCACCCACTTCTTGCGGTAGGCGTTCCAGCGGACCGACCCCGTGTGCAGCGTCACCCGCTTGGCCGTGTCACCGGCGTCGGCCGGCAGGAAGCGGGCGTCGGCCGCCGCGAGTTTCCCCGCCTCGACCCACGCGCGTTCTTCTTTCGACCCCGTCGGCGGCAACGCCGTCTGCCAGCGCCAGGCCGGCTTGCCGTCCGCGCCGAGGTCCGGCGTGCCGTCGGCCATCGCACAGGTGAACGCCTCGTACTTCGCCGGGTCGAGCGCGTCGGCCAGCGTCGCCGGGACGCGGACGTTGGGGTTCGGGCTGCCGAACAGCAGCCACTTTACGCCGCCCATTTCGTGAATGATCGGGTGCCCCACCGGCCGCCGCCACGTCTCGGTAAGCGGGAGTTGTTTCGCCGGCACGAAGGTCGCCGTGGCGTCGTCGAACACGGCGATTCCCTGCTCGAACTCGCCGCCGAGGCCCTTTCGCCGCGAGTAGTGCCCCGCCAACTTCTCGACGCCGGCGGCGTCCGGCACCGTGAACAGCGCGAAAATCCAAATCACGCCCTCCGGCCGCTCCTTGAGCGGCATCATCGCCCGCGTGAAGCCCGTCTTCGCGTCGGTGAAGTAGTCGTAGGCGAGGCCGTTCGCGGGGTCGAAGTCCGGCGTCGGCAGGGGGGTCGTGGCCCCGGCGGTGCGGAACAGGCCGAGCGGGTAGTCGAGCCGCGCCGTGTCGCCCCACAGCCAGTAGATTTTGCCGCGGTAAGTCGCCACCTGCACCGAGTCTTGCCCCGCGACCCGCCCCGGATGCGCCGACTCGACCAACGGCACCGGGTGCCCCAACAAGACCGTGTCGCGGAACAGCCCCTCGCCCGTCAGCCGGCCCAACCGCTCGGCGACGATCGTGCGCTTCAGCTTGACCTCGCTGACCGCCCCCGCGACCGGCGTGACCTTCACGCCGCGGATGCCGAAGCCGTCTTTCGCCGCCTCGTAGCCGTGGCCGCGGACGCTCAAGAAGAGTTCGCGGCCCATCAGCCCCGGCTCCTGGAACGCGACCCGCCCGGCGTTGTCGGTGACGAAGCGCAGCCCGTGGACCGCCTCCAACTCGACTAGCGGCACGCCGCGCCCGGTGGCCGCGTCGGCGACGCGAATCTCGGCGAACGCCGGGTCGGCGAGCAGGGTGAACAGCAGGAGCAGAGGCATCGGTTTTCGGCTCCGCCGCAGGCGACTCTTGTTAGCCCGACGCGCTAGCGAGGGTCGAACGGTCGAGGGCAATGTTGACTGACGTTGACGGTACGGCCGACGACCCCGAACGTTGTCCACGACCGCTCGACCCTCGCTAGCGCGTCGGGCTAACGCGCCTGCGGCGGGGCTTCACGCGCCGACGTGGCCGGTGTCGTTCCAGAGGCGGATTAGCGGTTCGTCGAGGGCGTGGTCGTAGCCGAGGGTACACACGGCGGCCGTCGAGAGGTA
>JAYTSV010000085.1:0-6970 GCA_043745465.1 Fimbriiglobus sp. | reverse complement strand
CCGGCCGGGTACGAGATGTTCGGCCACGCCGACTCGGCCCGCCGCGTCGGCACCCTGGCCTTCCGGCACGACACCCTGTCGGCGTCCGAGTTGGGCGGGATTCTCGACCAGTCGTTCGCCGTGGCCGTGCGGCCGGGGTTGCACTGCGCCCCGTACCTGCACCGCGCCTACGGCAGCTTCCCCGACGGCCTGGTGCGCGTCAGCCCCGGCCCGTTCAACACCGAGGCCGACATCGACGCCGTGGCCGCCGCGCTGACCGAGATCACCGCCGGCGTCTGACCCCCGGCGAGCCAGAAGCGTCAGCGCCCGGAGTAACACGGCGTGTCGATCGAGTCGCTGAAAGTGCTGGCCCCGCCGACTGGTTACAAGCCCGAGGGCTGGACGTGGCCGAGAGTCGAGGCGTCGATGGGCATGAGGTTGCCCAACGACTTCAAGCAAATCGTGACGTGCTACGGGCCGGGCGTCTGGGCCGACTGGGTCATCCTGTTCGCGCCCAAAGCGACCGGAACGCCCCACGCCCTGGAGTCCGCCCCGCAGGACATTCTCGAAGGCGAGCGGGGCTTCCTCAGTGACCTGACGGCTGAACAGAGGACCGAGGAGTTCCCGTATCTGCTACACCCCGAGCCTGGCGGGCTGTTCCCGTTCGCCGTCACCGCGGGGGGCGACACCCTTTATTGGCGCACGGGCGGTCACCCCGACGACTGGCCGATCATCGAGAACGACAGCCGCGACACCGCGACCACCGAGTTCCCGTTCGGCATCGGCGAGCTGCTGGTGCGCTTCTTGAGGGATGAACTGGACGAGGAAGTCTTCCCTCGCCCCGAGCCGCGACCCGACAAGCTGTTCGTCCCGTTCCCGAGTCGCTAGCGTGTTTCCGGGGTGACCCTACTGGCCCCCCTCCCCGCTTGGGGGGAGGGCTGGGGTGGGGTCGCGGCAACCCCCCTCAATCCCCCCGCAGACGGGGGGAGGCCGGAACCGACCTGCACGAGATGGAGGACCGCCCCGGCGAGGCCCCTCGATCCCCCCGCAGACGGGGGAGGCCGGAACCGCAGGCCGCGACGCCCCCTCATCATGCTCACCAGGAGCGTCGCCGTGCCGCCCACCGAAGTCGCCCCCGACGTGTTCCGCGTCACCGACACCTGCAACGCCTACGTCGTCCGCGACGGCGACGCCGCGGTCCTCATCGACTTCGGTGACGGTGCGGCCATAGGCGAACTCGCGGCACTCGGCGTCAAGCACGTCGAGTGGGTGCTGTTCACGCACCACCACCGCGAGCAACTGCAAGGCTGGCACCGGCACGCCCCCGCCGGGGCCAAGGTCGCCGGCCCCGAAGCGGAGCGGGCGCTGTTCGAGCGGCCGACCGACTTCCGCAAGGCGAAGGTCACCCTCGGCGACGCCGAAGTGGAAGTCGCCGCGCGCCCGCAGGCGGCTGAACTGGTCCACGAGGATTGCCCGGTCGGTCGCGCCGACGCTGCTGCCGGGGGTGTGGTCCTCGGCCGGCACGCCGACCCACAGGTCGATCTTGTCCACGGTGCCGTAGAGTTGCTGGAGCTTCGCCTGCATCGCCGCGTCGGAGGTGATCTGGGCGAAGCTCGTTACCTTCGGCAAGCCGTAAGCGGCGCGGGTCGTGTTGTAGTCGGCCAGGCTCCAGGCGGCGTGTACGAGATTGTTCCCCGAGCCGTCGTAACTGCGCACGGCTGTCACGGGGTCGGGACCGCGCTGGGGACGGTGCGGTCCTCCAAGGTCGTGGCTTGCGGGCGGAACGGGCACGCCAGCACCATCGCCGGCGACATCCACGAACCGGCGCGGCGACTCACCTTTTTTCCACAATCGCGAGGTTCCACGCGGCGAACGGCAGGGCAGGGCGGCGGAAGTGCTCGGCGACCGGTGATGGGCGTGCGGACGGTCGCTCGGACCGTGGGGGCGGCCGGGCGACGGATCGGATCGAACGGGGCGGTTAGGGTCGGGTCAGTTCCTGGAAGCCGGGCAGGGTGCGGACGGCGGCGAACTCGGGGTCGGTGGCCAGGTAGTCCCGGCCGAACCCGGCTTTCACGGCCAGGCTGACCATGTCGATCGCCCGGGGGCCGTAGCTCGGCTCGGCGGCCGCGAGGCGGGCGTAGGTCGCGGCGATCTGGTAGATCACCTGCGGCCCCCCGTCCGCGCCGGCCAAGGCGACCTTCGCGTCGGCCTTGGCCCGGTCCCACCGCGCGGCCTGGGCGTGGGCCAATCCCCGGCTGGCGTGGGCCAGCGCGCTCTTCGGGTCGGCGGCGACGGCCTGGTCGAGCGTCGCGATCAAGTCGTCCCGCTGGCCCAGCGCGTTCAGCGCGAACGCCTTGTGCAACAGGGCGTGCGGCGACTTCGGGTCGAGGTCGAGTGCCCGGCCGAAGTCGGCCAGCGCCCCGGGCAGGTCGCGGGCCAACCGGGACTGGCCGCGTTCGAGCCAGCCGAGGAGGTCGCGCGGCTCGGTCTTCAGCGCCTCGGTCTCGTCGGCCGTGGCCCCGGCGGCGTCCCCGGCGGCCCGCTTGACGGCGGCCCGGAGGAAGTGCGTCTTGCCCGGTTCCGCGCCGAGTTCCAACGCACGGTCGAGGTCGCGGATCGCGGCCGGGTACAGTTTCAGCCCACGCCGCGCGGCCGCCCGGTGCAGGAACAATTCGGGGAAGTCCGGCAGGCTCTCGGCGGCGGTCGTCAGGTCGTCCTCGGCGGCCGCGTCGTCGCCGAGTTTCGCGTGGACGGTGCCGCGGTTGTAGTGCGCCGGGCCGGAGTCCGGGGCGAGGGCCACGGCTGCGGCGAAGCTGGTCCGGGCGTCGTATAGCCGGCCGACGGCGGCGTGGGCCGCGCCCTCCCCGAGGTGCGCCCAGAAGTTCTGCGGGTCGATCTTCAAGGCCGTCCGGAAGTGGCCGAGGGCGTCGGCGTGCCGGCCCTCGGCCAGCAGGTCGGTCCCGGCCAGTTGGTGGTCCTCGGCGGTCCACTCGATGCCGTCGCCGGCGGCCCGCTCGGCGGCCGCGGCCGCGCCGCCGGCGTCCCCCTGCAGGCGCAAGATTTTGACCCGCTGGGCGAAGACCGCGCGGGGCGGTACGCCCGGGGCCACGGCCTCGGCCCGTTGGTTCCACCGGCCCGCTTCGGCGTAGGCGTCCGCCCGGTCGCCCGGCCCGGCCTGAGCGGTCACCACGATGCCCCGCGCGACGAGCACGCACAGGTCGGTCAACTGCTTGCGCAGGCGGGTTTGCTCGACGGCCGGCAGGGCGGCCACGTCCGCCCGGCGGTCCCAGTCCGGTGCGTCCAGCGCGTACCGGTCGAGGGCCGACCGCGCCCGGTCCAGCCCGGCGGCGACGAGTCGCGGGTTGTCCCGGCCGGAGTTCACGAGGAACGGTACGGACCGGGTGTCGGCCTCGAACTGGCGGAGGGCGTTCGCGCTCTCCAAGCCGGCGAGCCGGCCGGCCCGGGCGGAGTAGGCGAAGCCGCCGGCGACCAGCACCGCGCCGGCCAGCGCGGCCAGGGTCGCGTTCGACGACAGCCGGGGGTGCCGCCGCGCCCACTTCGTCGCCCGCTCGCGCGGGGACGGCTCGGGGGCGACGGCCAGCGGCTCGTCGGCCAGGTAGTGTTCGAGGTCGTCCCGCAGGTCGGCGGCCGTCTGGTACCGGTCGCCCCGGTCGTGGGCCAGGCAGGTCCGGACGATCGACTCCAGGCCGGGCGTGACTTCGGGGTTGTGCGGGCGGACGGGCGGCGGGCCGGCCAGCCGCTCGGCCAGCATCCGCGGCACCTCGTCGGCCAGCGTGCCGCTCGGCGCGCGGAACGGGTACCGACCGGTGAGCAGTTCGTACAAGACGACGCCGAGCGAATACACGTCGCTCCGGCCGTCCGCCGGGGTGCCCTTCGCCAGGACCTCCGCGAGTTGTTCCGGGGCCATGTACGGCAGCGTCCCGCCGACCGGGGCGGACGGCAGCCCGGCCCGCAGTTTCAAGTCCTCCGCGATTCCGAAGTCGAGGAGCATCGGCTGGCCGTCGTCCGTCAGCAGCACGTTCGCCGGCTTCACGTCCCGGTGCAGAATGTTCCGGGCGTGGGCGTGCGCCAGGCCGTCCGCGATCCGAGCGGCCAGCCAGCAGACGGCCCGCGGGTAACTGTCCCGGGACAGGTGGTCGAGCAGGGCGTCCGCTGCCGGCCCGTCCGGGTCCGCGGCCGTGGCCCCTTCGGCGGTGACCGGCTGGGCGACCAGGTCGGGCACGGTCCGCGCGGTCAAGTCTTGCAGGGTCTCGACCAACTGGCGACCGGTGGCCGGCAGGCGGTTCTTCTCGCGGTACCGGGAGAGCAGGTCGGCCAGGGTCACAGCCCCGTAATACGGCATGCACACGGCCTGGAACCGGCCGTCCCGGTGGGTCGAGTAGACGGGGACGATGTGCGTGTGCTGGAGCCTAGACAGGGTCCGCCCCTCGCCGGCCAGGTCGGGGGACACCTTCAAGGCCACCAGCCGCCCGCCGAGGTCGGGCTGCGTCGCCAGGAAGACGCGGCCGAACGCTCCGCGGCCGAGTTCCCGGACGAGCTTGAAGCCGAACGCCTCCTCGCCGGCCTGGGGCATCCGCTCCAGCACCTCGTCGGTCGCCCGCCGCCGGGGTTCGGTACCGGCGGGGGGCGGGGTTTCGGCGGCCGTCCCGCCGTTCCCGAACCAGGCCGGCGGGCCGTCCCCCACCCAATTCTGCTGGGTGCCGGGGTCGCCCGCGGACGGGGCGTTGAGGTCGAAACTTACAGGGGCGGGGCGGGGCATGACGGCGGCCTCTCGCGGATCGGGGGCAACGGCGCGAATTGCACTCCCTAGCTCACGAACTTTTGAAGCACGGGGGATTCGCGGCGAATCCGGACGAATCGTCCGAAGATTGACACGGGTGTGTCCGTTCCGAAACACGCCCTCGAAGATGACTCTTCCGCGCGACATCTCACCGTCGAGCAGGACCAATCCCTTCGGCCGGGACAATAGATTCGGGAATAATCGCCTCGCCATCTGCACGGCCGATTCGGCGGACTACGTAGGAGGTGCCGATTCCGGCGAGTCGGTCGGCCAATGTGTGCCGCTCGACTCACGCACCCCTTATTTTCGGGAACACTATGAACGCTTCGCCCAATCCGTTCCGCATGACGCTCTCGATCACGTTCCTGGAAGACCGCCTCGCGCCCGCGGGGACTAGCCCGTACTTGCCCCCGCTGCCCGCGCCCGGGCCGATCGTCGTCATCGCCCCGCCGTGCCAGCCGGCCAGTGAGCCGCCGCGCGTGTCGAATTTCTAACCGTCTCGCGGGCCGGGCTGTCGATCCGGGCGACCGAATCGACGCCCCGGCCCGTGCCGCTGCCTGCGCTCCTCACGCCCCCGGACGTGCCCCGTGGTGACGAACCTGTCGGCCCTGGAACTCGAACAGACGTACCGCGCCGAGTCGCTGCCCGCGTCGTCCACCGCCGGGGACGCCAGCCTCGTCTACATCTACCCGACCGGCCCGCTCATGGGCACCCGGTACGTCCTCGACGCCGACCTGGTCGTCATCGGCCGGACCGAGGACTGCAAGGTCCGCAACACCGACGGGTCGGTGTCCCGGTACCACGCCCGCATCGACCGCCGCGACGGCGGGTACGCGGTCACCGACCTGGGCAGCACCAACGGGACGTTCGTCAACAACGTCCTGCACGCCCAGTCCCGGCTGACCGACGGCGACTACCTGCGCATCGGCAACTGCATCTACCGGTTCCTGGCCGGGGGCAACTTCGAGGCCGAGTACCACGAGGAGATTTACCGGCTCACGGTCATCGACGGGCTGACCGGCCTGGCGAACCGCCGGTTCCTGGGCGAGTTCCTGGCCCGCGAACTCGTCCGGTCCCAGCGGCACCGCCGCCCCCTGTCCCTGGCCCTGCTCGACGTCGACCGGTTCAAGCAGATCAACGACCGGTTCGGGCACCTGGCCGGGGACACGATCCTGCAACAACTGGCCGCCCTGGCCGTCGCCGAAGTCGGGCGGGACGAACTGTTCGCCCGGTACGGCGGGGAGGAGTTCGCGCTCGTCCTGCCCGAGGCCGCCGCGGACGACGCCGTGGCCCGGTGCGACGCCCTCCGCCGGGCCGTCGCCGCCCACCCCTTCGCCCTCGGCGGGCAGCGGGTCGCGGTGACGATCAGCGTCGGCGTCGTGAGCACCGACGGCCACCCGGACGCGACCCCGGCGGCCCTCCTCGCGGCCGCCGACAAGGCCATGTACCGGGCCAAGTCCGCCGGTCGGAACCAAGTCGCCCGCTGATGCCGACCGCACCCCGGCCGAGGCCCAAGGGCGACGACCGGCGAGCCAGGAGCGTGAGAGACTGGAGTTCTTGAGCCGACCGGCCCAAAAAGTGCATGCAACTCGCGTGCGGTCCGCCACACACCGTGTCGGCCGCGAGCCCCGTTTCCCGGAGAGTTGCCATGCGGAAGTCCCCGTTTGTCGCCCTGATCGCGTTCGCCAGCCTGTCCACCCTGACCTCGCTGGCGGCCCTGCCGACCCCGCAAGCCCCGGCCGCCCCGGCCGCCGCCCCCGACAAGCACCACGCCATGTACGCCGACTGCGCGAAGATTTGCGCGAACTGCATGCTGACGTGCGAGGCGACGGTCCACCACTGCGCCGAGCAGGCGATGGCCGGCAAAAAGGATCACGTCAAACCGATGGCCATCGCGGCCGACTGCGCCGAGTTCTGCGCCCTATCGGCGAAGCTCACGGCCCGGCACAGCGACCTGGCCCCGGCGGCGTGCGAGGCGTGCGCCAAGGCGTGTGACTTGTGCGGTGCGGAGTGCGCCAAGTTCGCCGACGTGCCCGAGATGAAGGAGTGCGTCGAGTCGTGCAAGAAGTGCGCCGCCTCGTGCCGCGAGATGGCCAAGATGGGCCACCACGAGAAGCACTAACTCGCCAACCGACGACACCGGCGAGCCAAGAGCGTCAGCGACTGGAGGTTCCTCGACCTCCAGTCGCT
>JAYTSV010000084.1:0-1914 GCA_043745465.1 Fimbriiglobus sp. | reverse complement strand
TGCTTGGTGCTCTCGCACTTGTAGTAGACGATGTGGAAGGTCGCCTTCTTCTGCTTGCGGATCGGGTAGAACAGCTTGCGGTCGTCCCACATGCGGCTGACCAGAATCTCGGAGCCGTACCGCTCCAGGGTGGCGTGCAGTTGCCCCTTGATCGCGTCGGCCTCGGCGGCGAAGCGGGTCGAGTCGAGCATGAACAGTGTTTCGTAAGTCTGGATCGGCATGTTGGTCCTGGCTGGGGTGTCACCCTGGTTCGCCCGGCACTCGCCGCGGCGACCCCCCGGCCACGCGCCGGGGGGAGTAACTTCACGGGTCCTTGGTCACTCGATCTTCGGTCCCTGGTCTTCGGCGTCACTCGGCTTCGGCTTGGGCGGGTCTGTCTTCTCCGGCCGCGGCGGCTTCGGCTTCTTCGGTTTGGCGTCCGGGTCGCCGGCGTTCGTGCGGTTCATGCACACGTCGAGGCCCTCGCGGACCCACAGGAGCACCGCCTGGCCGGCCCGGGCGACCGCGTCTTCCGCCGCCGTCCGCTCCCCCGGTTTGAAGCGGGAGAGTACGAAGTCGATCGCCTCGCCCCCGGACGGCTGGCCCACGCCGAGGCGCAGTCGCGGGTAAGCGTCGGTGCCCAGGCACTCCTGGATGTTCCGCAAGCCGTTCTGCCCGCCGTGGCTCCCTTGCCCTCGCACCCGCAACTTGCCCAGCGGCAGGTTGAAATCGTCGCTGACCGCCAGCACGTCGGCCGGGGTCAGCTTGTAGAAGTCGAAAATCTCGCGGACGGCCCGGCCGCTCAGGTTCATGAACGTCTGCGGCTTGACCAACAGCGTCGGCTCGGGGCCGATTTTCAACTCGGCGACGAGCGATTGAAACTTCGCCCGGGCCGCGGAGCAGGCGGGGTCGGCGGCGAGGTAGTCGATCACGTCGAAGCCGACGTTGTGCCGGGTGCCGGCGTACTTCGCGCCGGGGTTGCCGAGGCCGACGATGATCTTCATGCGCCCGCTCCGGCCCCAGTCTCGGCGTGACTCGGCGTTACTCGGCGTCGTCCTTGCCCTTCTTGGCCGTCAGGATTTCCGGCTCGGACCCCTCCGACGCTTCCGACGCCTCGGCCGGTTCGGCCCCGCCCATTTTCAACTGGACGACGACCATCTCCGGCGGGTCGAGGGCGACCACGCCTTCGGGCAGCGTCAGTTCGCGGACGTGGATCGGGTGGCCGAGCAACAGGTTGAGGATGTCCACGCGGACCGCTTCGGGGATCGACCCGAACGGGCACTCGACGTTGAGCCGGTGCAGCGGCTGGTCGAGGACCGCCCCGCCCGTCGTCTTGGGGCTGTTCCGCAGTTCGATCGGCACGGCGACTTTAACCTTCTCGGTCAGGTCGCGGCGCTCGAAATCGACGTGGATCATCTCGCTGCCGAGGTAGTCCCACTGGAGTTCTTTGATGAGGACGGTGTCGATCTTGCCGTTGATTTCGAGCCGGAAGGTGCGGGCGTGCAGGACGCGGATGGCCCGGGTCAGTTCGACCGCGTCGATGGCGATCTGGGCGACCGGCTCCTTGTGCCCGTACACGACGGCCGGGACCATGCCGCTCTTGCGGAGGCGTTTGGCGGCGCGGGTGCCGGTGGTGGTGCGTGCGTGGACGGTCAGCTTGGCAATATCCGACATGCGAACCTCTCGGGGCTACTCTCACGCGGTCCCACGGAAGGGGACCGACGCTACCCTCGCACCCCGACCGGGTGTGTGTTGAACCAAAGCGTGATTATGGCGACATTCCGCGACTTGACAAGTGCCCTTTTGGCGAGCCTAAGCGCGAGCGGCCGGAGGCGTCCCGACGAGCGCAGAACCAAACCCGGCGAGCCGGAAGCGTCAGCGCCCGGAGTACGTCGCGGTCGTCGGGCCGACACCGGGCGCTGACGCTTCCGGCTC
>JAYTSV010000083.1:0-26196 GCA_043745465.1 Fimbriiglobus sp. | reverse complement strand
CAGATGGCCAACGACCCGTGGGAGGGCGACATCCCCGGCCGCTTCCTGCCGGGCCAGAAGGTCGTCGGCAAGGTCACGAAGCTCACCAACTTCGGCGTGTTCGTCGAACTCGAGCCCGGCCTCGAAGGCTTGTTGCACATCTCGGAGTTGTCCGACGACAAGATCGAGTCGCCCGAAGAGGTCGTCAAGGTCGGCGACGACATCGAGGTCAAAGTGCTCCGCGTGGACTCGAAGGACCGCAAGATCGGCCTGTCGAAGCGGAACGTCGATGACCCGAACGTGCCCGAGGACGCGGTCATCCCGGACTTCACCTCCGACGACGAACCGGCCAACCAGGGCGGCCAGGGCGACCGCGGCGGTTCGGACCGCGGCGACGCCGGCAAGCCCCGGCGGGAAGAGCCGCGGCGCGACCTGCGCGGCGGCACCGGCGCGGCCGGCCCGCTCATCCAGATGCCCGGCAAACCGGAGTAATTCGGCTGCCCCGTGAACTCCGACGGCCGACCGGCACCCCGGCCGGCCGTCGGTCATTTCCGGCCACCCTCCCGCCCCGGACCGTGCGTATCATGCCCCTATGAACCTGGACGAGACCCTCCCCCGACTGGCCGACGACCCGACCCTCGACCTCGACCTGGCCGAGTTGGCGCTGGCCGTGGCCGCGGACGAGTACCCCGGCCTGGCCGTTGCGGACGGCCTCGCCCGGCTCGACGCCCTGGCCGACGAACTGTCCCCGCGGTTGGTCGGGTCGCTCGAAGGCCGCGTCGCCGAACTGTCGAACTTCCTGTTCGAGGAGCGCGGCTTTACCGGCAACGCCACCGACTACTACGACGCCCGCAACAGCTACTTGAACGACGTGCTCGACCGCAAGCTCGGCATCCCGCTGACGCTGTCCCTGGTGGCGATGGCCGTCGGCCGGCGGTGCGGGCTGGACATCGAAGGCGTCGGCCTGCCGGGGCACTTCATCGCGCGGGCCGTGGGGTCGGCCGACGACATCCTGTTCGACCCGTACCACGGCGGCCAGTTCCTCGACCGCGACGCCTGCTCGATGCTCGTCACGACCGTGACCGGCCAGCCGTACACGGTGACCGATGCGTGCCTGGAAGCGATCCCGCCCGGCTGCTTCGTCCTGCGGATGCTGACCAACTTGAAGGGCACTTATCTGAGGCAGGCCGACTACGCCCGCGCCGCCCGCACCGTCCGCCGGTTGTCGCAACTCTTGCCCGACGACGCGACCCAGCGCCGCGACCTGGGCGTCTGCCTGGTCCACGCCGACCACCCCGGCGCGGCCATCGACCACCTCGAAGCGTACTTACGGGGCGACCCGGCCGACGGCGAAGTCGTCGCCGCGTTCTTGCAGCAAGCCCACCGCCACCTGGCCAAATGGAACTGACGCCCCGCCGCAGGCGAACCTTGGCGATCACTCGAAACTTCCCCCGGGTCGCGTCTCCCCATTCCAGGTTGGAACAGCCCACTCACGTGGGCCGCTCGCCGGGCGTTCGCCTGCGGCGGAGCCGCGATCCCGGCGAGCGGCGGGTGTCAGCCCGCTGTTCCAACCTGCACGGGCGAGACACCACCCGCGGGAAGTTTCCGGCGCTCGCCGGTGGTTGTCACCCGCATTCCAGGTTGGAACAGCCCACTCACGTGGGCCGCTCGCCGGGCATTCGCCTGCGGCGGAGCCGGGGTCGAACGCCCGCACGGCTCCGCGCCGGCGGCGAAAAAGACCCGGGGGGCGATCCGGCGGGCCGCTATAATCCCCGCACTCTCCGGGCGGTGGCGGGTTGTTCGGTAACGGTGGGGTGGGAATGGCGAACCTGGTGACTTCCCGCGGGCGGCCGATGCCGCTCGGCGTGTCCCGCTTGGGCGCGGTGACGAACTTCGCGGTCCTCAGCCGGCACGGCACGGCGGTCACGCTCGTCGTCTTCCCCGAGGGGCCGGGCCAGCACCCGGTCGCCGAACTCGCGCTCGACCCGCGGAGCAACCGCACCGGCGACCACTGGCACATCCGCGTCGAGGGCCTGCCCAAGCAGTTCCGCTACGGCTACCGGGTGGACGGCCCCAAGGGCAAGAAGCACCGGTTCGACCCCAGCCGCGTCCTCATCGACCCGTTCTCCACGATGGTGTCGGACGGCGAGGATTGGGCCGGGTCGTGCGAGGTCGATCCCGAGCGGACCAGCCGCCGCAGCCTGTACGTGCAGCGCGAGACGCCCTACGACTGGGGCGACGACTGCCCGCCGCTGACGCCCCACGAAGACACGGTCATTTACGAGGTCCACGTCCGCGGGTTCACCAAGCACGCCTCGTCGGGGGTCGCGCACCCCGGCACGTTCCTCGGCCTGATCGAGAAGTTGCCGTACTTACAGGAACTCGGGATTACCGCGCTCGAGTTGCTGCCCGTCCACGAGTTCGACGAGTGCGACTGCCCGTTCACCGACCCCGAGACCGGCGAGAAGCACACGAACTACTGGGGGTACAACACGATCGCGTTCGCGGCCGTGAAGAGCGCCTACGCCGCGTCGGCCCGGCAGCAAGGCGAGGTGTACGAGTTCCGCGACCTCGTCCAGGCGGCCCACCGGCACGGCATCGAAGTCTACCTCGACGTGGTGTTCAACCACACCGGCGAGGGGGACGACCGCGGCCGCACGTACTCCCTGCGCGGGTTCGACAACGAGCTGTACTACATGCTCGACGACGAGGGGCACAACTTCAACTTCACCGGGTGCGGCAACACCGTCAACTGCAACCACCCGCTCGTCCGCGACCTGATCCTGAACTGCCTGCGGTTCTGGGTCGGGGACATGCACGTGGACGGGTTCCGGTTCGACCTGGCGAGCATCCTAGGCCGCGACCGGTACGGCAACGTCATGGTCGAGCCGCCGGTCATCGAGATGATCGCCGAAGACGGGGTGCTGGCGGACACCAAGCTGATCGCCGAACCGTGGGACGCGGCCGGGCTGAACCAGGTCGGCGGGTTCCCGTTCGGCCGGCGGTGGTCCGAGTGGAACGACAAGTACCGCAACGACGTGCGGCGGTTCTGGCGGGGCGACCCCGGCCTGACCGCCGGCCTGGCGACCCGCCTGTGCGGCTCGTCGGACCTCTACGGGTCGTCCGGCCGGCTGCCCCGGCACAGCGTCAACTTCGTCACCTGCCACGACGGGTTCACCCTGCTCGACCTCGTCAGCTACGACCGCAAGCACAACAACGGCAACGGCGAGCAGGGCCGGGACGGGAGCGACGAGAACCAGAGTTGGAACAGCGGGGCCGAGGGGCCGACCGACGACGCCGAGGTCAACCGCCTGCGGGTCCGCCGGGCCAAGGGCATGATGGCGACGCTGATGATGTCCCAGGGGGTGCCGATGCTCCTGGCCGGCGACGAGTTCTTGCGGACGCAGCACGGCAACAACAACGCCTGGTGCCAGGACGGCGAACTGTCGTGGGTGGACTGGACCCTGGCCGACCGGAACGCCGAGTTCCTGCGGTTCACGCGGGAGTTGATCCGCCTGCGCAAAACGCACCCGGTTTTCCGCCGGCGGCGGTTCTTCAACGGCACGCTGGGCACGCCCGCCGCGGCGTTCCAGGCGGCGGCCGCGGAAGGCACGTTCCCGCTCGGCGGCCCGGTCCGCCCGGGGGACGCCGGCCTGTTGGCGCACCCCGAGGAGTTGCCGGAACCGAACGACGACCCGGCCGGCGTGCGGACCCCGGCCCCGCGCCGCCCGGCGGTGCCGCTCGCGGACGTCCACTGGCACGGCACCCAGCCGTACAAGCCGGACTACAGCTACAACAGCCGGACGCTGGCGTACAGCCTCGACGGCCGGTTCACCGGCCGGGACGGCGACCCGGACTACCACGCCGACCGGGACTTTTACGTCGCCTACAACGTCGGCCCGGACGCGCTGAAGTTCGTCGTGCCGGCATCGCCGACCGGGCGCAAGTGGCACCGGCTGATCGACACCGCCGCGGCCAGCCCGGCGGACTTCCAAACGGACGGCCCCGGCCCCGGGGTCGCGGCCGGGAGTGCCGTCGGGGTCGAGTCGTTCGGGCTGGTCGTGCTGATGAGCGAGGAGTAGCCGTGGTCAGCCTGCAGACGGTCACGACCGCGCCGCACGCGTGCAGCTACCTGCCGGACCAGACCGCGCGGCTGCGGTACGACTTCGTGGCGTCCCTGTCGCCCGAGGAGTACGGCGAGTTGATGCTGGCCGGGTGGCGGCGGTTCGGCCGGGCCGTCTTCCGCCCCGTGTGCGAGGCGTGCGACGCGTGCCGGCCGATCCGCGTCAACGTCGCCGCGTTCCGCCCCAACTCCAGCCAGAAGCGCGCCGCGAAGGCCAACGCCGGGGTGGTCGAACTCCGCGTCGGCGAACCGAGCGTGACGGCCGAGAAGCTGGCCCTGTACGACCTGTTCCACGACTTCCAGCACGACCACCAGGGGTGGCCCGACCGAGGCCCGAAGTCGGCCGACGACTACGCCGAGGCGTTCGTCGATCAGCCGTTCGCCGTCCAGGAGTGGTGCTACTCCCGCGGCGGCCGGCTCGTCGGCGTCGGGTACGTCGATGCCCTACCGGTCGGCCTGTCGGCGATCTACTTCTTCTACGACCCGGCCGAGCGGGCGCACTCGCTGGGCACCTACAACGTGCTCCAGGTGTTGGCGGCGGCGGCCGACCGCGGGGACGCTTACGCCTACCTGGGCTACCACGTCGAGGGCTGCCGGTCGCTGGAGTACAAGGCGAATTTCCGCCCGTTCGAGCGGCTGGACGGCGGGAAAAACTGGCTGTCCGGTCGGCAAGGGTGAGGAGAAAAGGAGTTCGGCCGCGTCGGCGTAAGGTCTTGAAAAAGCACCGCTTACGGCGTGAGAAATCGCCTCAAAAAGTGGAAATCTTGTTGACGCCGGAAATTACCCGGCTTTACACTAAAGGTGTGAGCGTGTGCGACTGCGCGGAAGATCCGCGACAGGACGGGCGGAAATGTTCGGCTCAGCGTCCAGAAACTGCACCGGGCGGTTGCGAACGGACGACTTGTGAATAGCACGCTGAGGGACCGGCACGCGGAGTGCCCGACGCTCGAAAGATAGGTCGCTATGCTCGTACTGTCCAGGAAAAAAGACGAGTCGATTGTCATCAACAACGACATCGTCATCACCATCGTCGAGATTCGCGGGGACAAAGTTCGGCTCGGCATCGTCGCGCCCAAGGACGTGGCCGTCCACCGCGAGGAGATCTACGAAGCCATCCACGGCCACAAGCCGGTCAACGCCCCGGCCAACCCCGCCGAAGCCAACGGCACCGGCTCTTAACTCCGACATTCTGCACTGTGCATTCTGCACTCTTTCCGACGCGAATGCGTCCGTGCCCCCATGATCGACCCCAAGCACCGCCCGACCGTCGCCATCGTCGGGGCCAGTTCCGACCGCCGCAAGTTCGGCAACAAGGCCGTCCGCGCCCACTTACAAGCCGGCTTCGACGTGTACCCCATCCACCCGACCGAAGAGACCGTCGAAGGCTTGCCCGCCTTCCGGTCCGTTGCCGACTTGCCCCTCGACCGCCTCGACCGCATCACCCTGTACGTCCCGCCGGGGGTCGGCCTGCACCTCCTCGAAAGTCTGGTCGCCAAGCCGTGCGGGATGCTCATCCTGAACCCCGGCACCGAGTCCCCCGAGGTGGTCGCCCGGGCCAGGCACCTCGGCCTGAACGTGGTCACCGGGTGCAGCATCATCGCCGCCGGCGTGACCCCGGAAATGTTCCCCGACGAGTGACCCCCGGCGAGCCAAGAGCGTCAGCGACTGGAGTGGTCTCGACCTCCAGTCGCTGACGCTCTTGGCTCGCCGGTCGTCGGGGCTGCTATACTGCACAGATGAAAACGCTTCTCGAACTGTTCCCGACCGTCCAGGGCCGCGTCGTTTCTCCGGTGCTCATCGCCCTCGGGGCACCGTGGCCCGTCGTCCAGATGATCCAGGCGTTGCGCGAGACGCAGCCGGACTGCGAAGTCACCTGCTTCCAGTTCGACACCTTCCAGGCCAACCGCCTGCGCGACAAGCTGACCGACAACGGCGTGACCGCGACCGTCGTCACGGCCCCCGACCTGTGGGACTTGCCGGCGACGTTCAACACGGTCCTCTTCCCGGCCGCCGCGTTCACCGACCTGCAACTGAAACTCGACGTGGTCGAGCAGGGCTTTCACGTCCTCCGAGAGGGCGGGCTGTTCATCAGTTTGTCGGAGTACGAGAAGGACACGCAGTTCGCCAAGTGGCACAAGAAGGTGTTCGGCAAGTGCAGCGAATCGCCGACGAGTGAGGCCGGCATGGCCTTCTGGAGCGTCAAGACCGGCGACCAGCCGCGGCGGCGGCACGCCAAGAACTTCCACGCCCGCATTGCCGACGGCCCGTCGATCAACATCGACACGTACCCCGGCACGTTCAGCTACGGCCGCATGGACGGCGGGGCGCGGGCGCTGCTCGAAGTCGCCTTCGCCACCGGCGTCAAGCCGGGCGACCACATCTTGGACATGGGCTGCGGCAACGGCAACGTCGGCGTCCTGGCGTACCCCTGGACCCAGCCCGGCGGGCACGTCACCTTCATCGACTCGAACGTCCGCGCCACCGCCCTGACCGAGTTGAACGCCAAGGCCAACGGCCTGGTCAACTACACGATCCTGACCGGCGCGCGGCTCGACGGCGTCGGCCTGAACGTGTACGACATTTGCCTGGCGAACCCGCCGTACTACGCGAAAAGCGAGGTCGCGCGGATGTTCATCGAGAGCGGCCGCGACCTGCTGAAGCCCGGCGGCCGCTTCTACCTGGTGACGAAAATGCCGGTGCAAACGATCCCCGAGGTCGTCGATACGTTCGGCGACGTGGAGTCGATCGACAACCGCGGCTACACGGTCCTGGTGGCGAGGGTGTGAGTTGGGACTTCGCCGCGGAGGCGTGGAGTCAACCAGCGGAGTTGAGCTACTTGCTGCCCGTCGGCGCGCCTTCGGGGGTGTCGCCGGTCAGGAGTTCGGCGGTCACTTTGCAGAGTTCAACGGAGACCGTCAGCGACTGGGTGCCCTTGGGTGTTCTGAGTCGCATGAAGTAGCGACTTCCTTGGGGTGACGAGAACACGTCCTCGAAAAATGACCACGCGGCGGCAATGAATGTGATCTTCTCAAGTGTAGTCTTCTGGCTAAGTGTACCGCTCAGGATAACGTGCGTGACCCTATGGATCAGGCACAACTCCGGTAGCTTTTGACCCACTTTGGAGTTCCGACCGGCATCGGAAGTGATGACGACCCACCCGCCCTCGGTGCCGAGTTTCGGTATCCAGTCCTCGTCTTTCTCCCCAGCTGTGTACTTATCGACGATGTGGTAGAACTCGATTCCTGGCGGGATCAAGTCCCGCACTTTCACCATCACTGGTTTGCCGATGCACTCGTCGAACAGCAATCGCCTGACGGGGTCGGTCACGCCGCACTTTTGCCACTGAGGTGGTCGGCGAACTGGTAGGCCGCTTCCGCTTCCTCGACGCTAATTCCGTAGGCTTTGGCGGCTTGATCGACCCCGCCTTCCGCCTTGATGGCCCCGTAGATCGTCAGGGCCGTGTAGCCGCTCGGCAGCAGCGGCTCGCCGAACCGGACCTTCGGGTCCATCGTGACTGTGATTGGCTCGTGGTGATTGCTGGTAAAAATCCGGTACTTATACGCGAGTCCGTCCGGGGTGAAGTCGAGGGACTTCAGGTACATTTCCACGAAAGGAAACAATCGCTGACCCCGATGTTTGCCCGAAGCCTCGACGAAATCGTCCTCGTCTTGAATCACCAGTTCGTCGTTGAGAAGGTACGTACAGTGATGCCGAGCGAACGGGTGGTAAAGTCCCAGTGTGTCTTCGGCAAATTTGATCGCTTGCCGAAACTTAGGTAACGCGACTTTATGTTGATTCCGAATTTCCCGGATCGCCAGTGTCTGTACGAGATCGAGAAAACTGACCATGCGATCCTCCGCACCAAATTGCGGCAGGATGACGGCATTCCCGGAAGCAGTCCCGAACAGCCATCGGGTCATCATCGAGGTCGAAACGCGACAGTACAACGCCGCCTCCGCGACGGTATACATGCCGTTCCCGAGGAACTGATTTGACTTTTCAACCATTCGGAACCTCTGGCAGCGGCGTTTCTTCAGACGAACCGGAACTACACTCAAACACAAATCGCCGGGGTGTCATGCCGGTTGCCGGCTCCCGTGGCTCGACGCGCTCAGTGAATGGTACGGGCCGACCGGACTTCGCCCACGCACTTCGGGCGACACCCCGGTACTCCCCGCACCTCCCCGGCCCGACGCGCCGGTCGCTCGGACTCCGTCCGAATTCTACCACGAGCGACGCTAAAAACGTGAGCGCATTCAATATCCTGACCGGTGGCCCGAATCCTCTCGCATCCCGACCCCCGACCTCAGCCGACGGAGGGCACTGTGCAGGTTGTTGACATCCACGAGTTGACCAAGACCTACGGCCGCATCACGGCCCTGTCGAACGTCACGCTCCAAGTCGATCGCGGCGAGATTTTCGGCCTGCTCGGCCAGAACGGCGCGGGCAAATCGACCATGATTAAGGTGCTCCTCGGCATCGTCCGCAAGACCGACGGCGAGGCCAACCTGCTCGGTCAGCCGGCCGGGACCACGGCCGTGCGGGCCAGGGTCGGCTACCTGCCCGAGGACCACGCCTTCCCCGGCTACCACACCGCCGCGAGCTTGTTGGACTTCTACGGCCGGCTGTACGGGCTGACCCGGACCGACCGCCGCAAGCGGATCGCCGAGTCCCTGGACATCGTCGGCTTGCGGAAGCGCCAGGACTACAAGATTCGCACCTACTCGAAGGGCATGAAGCAGCGGCTCGGCATCGCGTCGGCGTTCTTCCACGACCCCGAAGTCATCTTCCTCGACGAGCCGACCGACGGCGTCGATCCGGTCGGCCGCAAGGAGATTCGGGAACTCCTCGAACAGCTCAAGGGCGAGGGCCGGACGATCTTCGTCAACTCGCACCTGCTCGGCGAGGTCGAGCAGATTTCCGACCGCGTCGCCATCCTGCACCAGGGCCGCATGGTCCGCCAGGGGACGGTCGCCGACCTGACGCGCCAGGAGGGCCGCTTCGTGATCGGCCTGGCCCCCGGCGAGGCATTCCCGACCGAGGAAGTCTCCCGGCTCGGCTACCGCACCGACCGGGTCGAGGACTACCACGAGGTGCTGCTCGGCACCGACATGGCCGGGATCGACAAGGTCTTGCAACTGCTGACCGCCAAGGGGCTGCGGGTGCGCCACCTGCTCGAAAAGAAGCAGAGCCTGGAAGACGTGTTCGTGACGATGGTCGAGTCCGGCGAGCCGGGCACCGACACCAAGCGGCAGCGGCCGCAGCGGGTCGAACGCAAGGTCATCGCCCGGAGGATCGACTCGTGATGCGCCTCATCGCTTTTTTGCGCGACTCGTACCGCGAAGCCGTCAGCGGCTGGATGCTGCAAGTGATGCTGCTGTTCGCGGTCGTGTTGATCGCGTTCATCTCGAGCATCTCGTTCCGGCCGGTCACGCTCGAAGACCAACTGCTCCGCTCGACGAATATCATCAACCGCCTCTTGCGGACCAGCCCCGAGTACCCGGCGATGGGGTCGCCGACGTTCACGGTGCAGAACCTCCGGGCGACCAACTTTGCGGAACCGTGGAAGTCGGACTACGCCTTCGACTTCGTCGTGCAGACCCCGACGGCGGACGACGTGCCGAAGTTCAAGGACCGCGGTCGCTCGGCACAACTGCCGGCGAGCCGGGCGGGGGCCGAGCGGTTCCTGAAGCAGGGCTTCAACTACCTCGACAAGCTGGAGGTCAAGAACGCCCCGGCCGGGACCGTCGCGGAGAACGAATTGCGGTTCAACGTGACGAGCCAGGGCACGTCGATTCTCGAAGTGAAGGAGTGGCCGCACGAGCCGACGGTGCTGTTCTTCCTCGACGCGCCGCTGTTCACGACCTCCCTGCGGAGCGGCGTCTACTTCATGCTCAAGTGGCTCGTCAACGGGGCCGGGGCGTGGCTCGTGCTGGCCGTGTCGGTCGTCGTCACGGCCGGGTTCGTGCCCAACATGCTGGCCAAGGGGACGATCGACCTGCTCATCTCGAAGCCGGTCAGCAAGCCGTTCGTGCTCATCGCCAAGTACCTCGGCGGGTTGATCTTCGTCTTCGTGCTGACGAGCTTCACGGCCCTGGGCGTCTGGCTCACGATCGGCGTGCGGAGCGGGTTGTGGTCGCCGAACTTCCTGCTGATCGTGCCGATCCTGATGCTCTACTTCGCGGTCCTGTACGCCGTCTCGACGCTCGCGGCCGTGGTCACCCGGAACAGCCTGGTGGCCATCCTGGCGACCATCCTGGCCTGGGCGATCTTCTGGGCCGTCGGCAAGGTGAACGACGGCGTGCAGAACCGGTACGACGCCGAGGCGAAGCAGGGCGAGGTCAAGCCGCTCGAACTGCCGAAGCCCGGCGAGGACGGCGAAATGCCCGACCCGGACGACATCCTCCGCCGCCTCGACCCCGACGCGCCGCTCTGGGGCGTGCTGCCGAAGATCACCTTCCCGGTCGTCCGCGTGCTGCACACGATCACCCCGCGGACGTACCAGATCGACGCCCGCCTGGGCCGGATCATCGCCGAGGGCGTGCTGACGGAGCGCGAGTTGAAGCAGAACGGGTACGGCAAGGAGACGCGCGAGACGTGGCCCGAAATGATCGGCGTGAGCCTCGCGTTCATCGCGCTGTGCCTGAGCCTGGCGTGCGCGCGCATGGTCACCCGCGACGGGTAACGTGACGCGCCGGTCGCTGCTCATTCGGAGAGGACGCCCCATGCGAATCGTCGTCGCCCTTGTGGCTTGGGTGTTCGCGGCGGCGGGGCTGCCGGCGCAGGGGCCGGCCGACCTGTTCCCGGCCGGGACGCTCGCTTACGCCGAGGTCCGCGGGCCGGCGCTGGCCGACGGGGTGGCGGCGCTCGTCACGGGCACGCCGTGGGCCGACTCGCTCGCGGCCGTGCCCGAATTGCTCGACCGCGCCCGCAATCCAGTGGACGAAGGCGAGGCCCGCGAGACGGCGGCGTTCGCCCTGGGCACGGCCCCGGAGACGCTGGCCGAACTGCGCCGCACGCGCGCGGCCGCCGTGGGACTGCTCGGCTACTCGGCGAAGGGCCGACCGCGGTACGCCGGCGTGCTGCTCACCGGCGACAGCGGCGTCGCGGCCCTGGCCGTCCGCCAATTCTTGACGACCGACCCGGGGTTGCGTCGGGTCACGAGTCTCGACGGGGTCGCGGTCTTTCAGTACCGCGGGCCGACGCAAACCGCCGTCCCCGAGACGCCCCCGGGGCCGGTCGAGCCGGTCAAGCCGTTCCCGCCCGGCGACGAAGAGCCGACCTTTGCCACGGTGCCGGGGCTGTTCGTCGTCGGCTCGGACGTTGAAGCCGTGCGCGACGTGGTGAGCCGGTTCAAGCAAGCCGGCAAGCCGCCGTCGCTCGCCGGCGTGCCCGCCTTCAAGGCCGCGCACGGGTCGCCGGCCGCGGGCACCGTCGGCTCGTTCTACGCCACCCCGGCCGCGTACCTGGCGGCCGGCGACCGCGCCCGGTCGCCCGGGACGCCGGACCCGCTGGGCGTGGCCCGTTTCCTGTTCGACGGGCCGCGCTGGACGACCGTCACCGGGCACTTGACCGTGCAAAACGACCGCGTCGAACTCACGCTGCACGCCGACTTCGAGAAACTGCCGCCGCTGGCCGAAGCCCTGACCGGCCCCCTCTTGCCGGCCGCCGACCAGGCGCGCGTCCGCAGGCCGTTCCTCTCCGATGTCGCGCTGACGGTGCCGCCCGGTGAAGCCCGCGCCGGCCGCTGGCTGACCCTGGCCGACGCCGTCGCCGCCGGGCGGGGGCACCTCGGCCGCAAGCCGTCGCAACTCGTCGTGGACCTCGACCGCGCCGCCAAGGGCACGACGGCCCGCGACCTCTTCGGCACCGTCGCCGGGCTGAGCGTCGGCTTCGGCACCGACGGCCCCGTCGCGGTCGCCCACCTCGACGGCTCGCCGCTCGCCGGCCGGTGGGCGCAAGAACTGCCGCGGCTGCTCCCGGAGATTCTCGGCCAGTCGGGCAGCGTGTCGTCCGAACTCGCCGCCGGCGGCACGCGGGTGTTCGCGCTGCAGTGGGGCGACGACGCGGCCCGCTCCCGCCTGACCGTCGCCGTCACGCCCCAGGCGATCTACGCTTCAACGCAACCGGTCACCGTCGCGGGGTTCTTGAAGCCCCCAGCTCCCGCCGCCGGGTTGCTCAAGTCGCGCGGCGGCCTGCACCTCGCCGGCCTGCTCGACGCGGCACGCAGTTCGCCCCAACCGGTCGCGCACGTGCCCCCAGAGAAACCGGACGACGCGCCGGCCGCGGCTGTGGTGGGCGGTCAAGCGGGGCTACCCCTGCTACCGTTCCCGGGCGGCCGGATCGTCGTCTTCGACGGGCCGATTCCCGTGTCGGATGGCCCGCCGGTGCTCGGACTCTTCGACGCGCTCCACCGCCGGCTGCGCTCGCTGCCGCTGCTCGCCGTGGACGCCGAGAGGGTGTCGGCGACACCGAACCGCGTCACCCTCACGGTCCGCCTGCCCGACGCGAAGGCCGCGGTACGCCGGCTGTTCGAGATGCCGAAGCCGGTCGCGCCGCCGACCGACGCGGCGAAAGAACCCGAAGAGCCTGTTGCCCCGGCGCGGCGCTGAGGTTAAGATTGCTGGAGCGAAACCGGGCCGGGTGACTGCGATGCTGCCGAACGCGCTTCTCGAACGACTCCTTGCGACCCCCACCGGGGCCACTCTCTTCGTTCGCCCGTGACGCACCGCGAGAACGACAGTGAGACGGCCCCGGCGACACCGGGGCCGTTCGCGTTGAACCGCCCCTCCCGCCCGCGACCCCCGACCGAGGCGACCAGCGATCCCATGAACACCGAGAGTCCCGACCGCGTCATCATTTTCGACACCACCCTGCGCGACGGCGAGCAAAGCCCGGGCTGCTCCATGCAGCCGAACGAGAAGCTCGAAATCGCCTTCGCGCTGCGCGACCTCGGCGTGGACGTGATCGAGGCCGGCTTCCCCATCGCCTCGCCGGGGGACTTCGAGTCGGTCCGGACCATCGCCCGCCAGGTGCAAGGCCCCGTCATCTGCGGCCTCGCCCGCGCGGCCAAACTGGACATCGAGCGCGCCTGGGACGCGGTCAAGGACGCCGCCCGCCCGCGCATCCACGTCTTCCTGTCGTCCAGCGACATCCACATCAAGCACCAGTTGAAGTCCGACCGGGCCACCGTCAAGGCGAAGGCCAAGGAGATGGTCGCCTTCGCCAAGAGCCTGTGCGCGGACGTCGAGTTCTCGCCGATGGACGCGACCCGCACCGACCCCGACTACCTGCACGCGATGCTCGACGCGGTCATCGCCGAGGGCGCGACGACGCTGAACATCCCGGACACCGTCGGGTACGCCACGCCGGACGACTACGGCGCGATGATCGCCGGCATCCTGAAGCACGTCCCCGGGGCGGCCCGCACGGTGATTTCGACGCACACGCACGACGACCTCGGCCTGGCCGTGCCGAACGCGCTGGCCGGCCTGATGGCCGGTGCCCGGCAGGTCGAGTGTACGATCAACGGCCTCGGCGAGCGGGCCGGGAACACGGCCCTCGAAGAGATCGTCATGGCCCTGCACACCCGGGCCGACTTCTACAAACTGCCGACCCGCATCAACACCCGGCTGCTCTACCCGATCAGCCGCAAACTGTCGCACATCACCGGCATGCAGGTCCAGCGGAACAAGGCGATCGTCGGCCAGAACGCCTTCGCCCACGAGTCCGGCATCCACCAGGACGGTATGTTGAAGGACCGCAGCACCTACGAGATCATGAAGCCCGAAGACGTCGGCATCCCGCAGACGGAACTCGTGCTGGGCAAGCACTCCGGCCGGCACGCGCTGCGCCAGCGGGTCGCCGACCTCGGCTACCACCTGAGCGACGACCAGTTGAACAACGCCTTCGACGCCTTCAAAGTCCTGGCCGACCGCAAGAAAGAAGTGTACGACGCCGACATCGAGTCGCTGGCCGAGAACCAACTGCAAACCACGACGACGAAGCTGTACACCCTGCAAGCCTTCACGTCGAACGCCGGCACCGGCACCCTGCCCAGCGCCGCCGTCTGCCTGTGGCGGAGCGACGGCACGATCCTCAAGGACGCCGCGACCGGGGACGGCCCGGTGGACGCGGTGTTCAAGACGATCGCCCGCATCTGCGGCGTCAACATCAAGCTCATCGACTACCGCGTCCGGGCCGTGACGGTCGGCACCGACGCCCAGGGCGAGGCGTACATCGAGGCCGAGCACGCCGGCCGCCGCCTGCACGCCCGCGCCGTCTCGACCGACATCGTCGAAGCGAGCGCCCTGGCGTACCTCGAAATCATCAACCGCATGGTGTCGAGAGACGGCCGCGACCGCCTCCTGCCGACCGACGTCCTCCCCGCCACGGCGTAACCCGCCCGGCGAGCGGCGGGTGTCAGCCCGCTGTTCCAACCTGGAATGCAGGCGATGTCCTTGTTCGGTGGCAAGAGGGCGAACCAATGGGCCAGGACGCGAACGACCCTCCGACGCCCGAGGAACTGGCTCGCCGGGTCGCGTGGTTCAACGAGTACACTGCGCGAATCAACAGCCAGCCGACCGACTTGCCGCTCCGTTGTCCGTGCTGCGGCTGCAAGACCCTTGACGAGCGTTGCCGCTTCGACATCTGTCCGGTGTGCTATTGGGAGGACGACGGACAAGACGACCACGACGCCGAAGTGGTCCGAGGTGGCCCCAACGGGTCGCTCAGCCTTCAGGAGGCTCGGTCGAACTATTCACTGTTCGGGGCATGCGAACTAAGCATGGTCGAGAACGTGCGACCACCCCTGCCGAAGGAACTGCCCGAGCGAAGGCAAGCCTAGCCAAGCGGTGTAGCCGACCCAAGGGCGCGCGGCGGTTCGGGGCGAGGGGAGCTCCGGCAACTCCCTGCGGGTTGTCACTCGCATTCCGGGTCGGAACAGCGGGCTGACACCGGCTTTGCACACCATAAGCAGTTTTCGACGTAAGTCCTTACGCGAAGCACCGAGAATCGACGTAAGTCCTTATTTTGCGTGGCCCGGTTTCTTATGGTGTGCAAAGCCGGCTGACACCCGCCGCTCGCCGGGAAATCGTCACCGGGACTCACACCATGTCGGCGGATGTCGTGATCGTCGGCGGCGGGTTGGCCGGGCTGGCTTGCGCGCGGCGGTTGATGCAGTGCGGCGTTTCGTTCGCGCTGCTTGAAGCGTCCGACGGCGTCGGCGGGCGGGTCCGCACGGACGTGGTGGACGGCTTCCGGCTCGACCGCGGCTTCCAGCTCTTCCTGCCGGCGTACCCCGAGGCGGCCCGCGTCCTCGATTACGCCGCGCTCGACCTGCGGCCGTTCGTGCCGGGGGCGTTGGTGCGGGTCGGCCGGAAGTTCCACCGCGTCGCCGACCCGCGCGTCGAGCCGTTCACCGGGCTGCGCAGCGCGGTCAACCCCGTCGGCACCTTCCGCGACAAACTGCGGCTCGCCAACCTCAAGTTCGCCCTCGACCGCGTCCCCGTCGAACGCCTCGGCGACACACCGGACATCTCGACGCTCGACGAACTGCGCGGCAACCGGGGCTTCACCGATGCGTTCCTACAGCGGCTCGCAGTGCCGTTCTTCGGCGGCGTCTTTTTGGAGAAAGACCTGGCCACGTCGGCGCGGTTCTTCCGCTTCGCGTTCAAGATGTTCGCCGCCGGCGCGGGGGTCGTGCCGCGCCTCGGGATGCAGCAAATCCCCGAGCAACTCGCCGCGAACCTCCCGGGTGGCAGCGTGCGGTTGAACGCCGCGGTCGCGTCCCTTCAACCCGGCCGCGTGACGCTGGCCAGCGGCGAAATCCTGACGCCGCGGGCCGTGGTCGTAGCGACGGACGCGACGGTCGCCGCCCGCTTGACCGGCGGCGCGGTGGTTGACCCCGGCTGGCACGGCAACGTGACCGTCTACTTCGCCGCCGACAAGTCCCCCATCGGCGAGGGCATCCTGGCGGTCAACGGCACCGGCACCGGCCCGGTCAACACGGTCGCGGTCCTGTCGGACGTGTCCACCGACTACGCCCCGCCCGGCGCGGCGCTCGTGTCCGCATCGGTCGTCGGTGACGGCGGTACGTCACTCAGTGACATCGAGTCGTCAGTGCGGCGGCAACTCGACGAGTGGTACGGCGATCGTGTCAAAGCCTGGCGGCACCTGCGGACGTACCGCATTCCGCTGGCGTTGCCCGACCAGTCGGTCGGCAAGTTGTCGCCGTGGCAACGCCCGGTGCGGCTGCGCCCGGGGCTGTACGTCTGCGGCGACCACCGGGACAACGCCTCGATCGACGGCGCGCTGATGTCCGGGTTCCGCGCCGCCCAGGCCGCGATGGGCGACCTCAACGCCAAAGCGATTTGAAGGCGAGCAGTTCGCCCAGGGTGCGCACGCGCGTCGGCACGTCGGGGAACTCGTCGCCCGGGTCGAGGAGTACGGCGACCATCCCGGCGGCGGTCGCGCCGGCGTAGTCGTTGTCGCGGTCGTCGCCGACGAAAAGGATTTCGCCCGCCGCGCACCCGGCCGCTTCGACGACGGCGGCGAAAAACTTCGCCCCCGGCTTGCGGACGCCGAGGGTCGCGCTGACCAGGACGTTCCCGACGAGTGCCGTCAACTCGGGGCGGCCGGCGACGACGCTGAGCAGCCGGGAATCGTAGTTCGAGGCCAGGCCGAGGGTCAGGCCGGCGGCGCGCAGGCGGGCGAAGGTTTCGGCCGCGTCGGCGGGGCACTCCCAGGCGGCCGGCGTGGCGAAGTGGTCGTACAGGTCGCGGAAGCACTCGGCCGGCGCGCCGGGCAGCGCGTGGGCGACGATGGCCCGCCAGCGCTCGACTTCGCGGGCCTCGTCGGTCCGCCAATCGTTGGCCGCGTCGATGGCCTCGTGCGCGCGGTAAGCGGCGATGAAGCGCGGCAGCACGTCGCCCGGCTCGACGCTCAGGCCGTAGCGGCGGGCGGCTTCGGCGTACAGGGCCGGCGCACCGCGGACCGGGTGAACGACCGTGCCGACGGCGTCGAAGAAGGCGGCGCGGATCACCGGCCGCGGCCCGGGACGACGCTCGCCGTCGGCTTGCCGACGACCATCGTCGGCATGGCCAGCGGCTTGGCGGCCGGCCGGGGCAGTTCGGGCTGGCGGTCGATCTCGCGGGCCGCCTTCGCCGCCATCGCCACCTTGAGCAGGTGCGTGCCGCCGCGGAAAATGGTGACGCCGATCAGGCCCAGCGCCCCGGCCTCCAGGATGCGGCCGGACAGGAGGAACACGAAGTAGCAGACGGCGAACGCCGCCAGCCCCGTGCCCAGGAGAATCCACCCCGCCGCCTCACGCAACCAGACCATGCCAAACCCCCCGCCCGTGTCGGACTTCAAAACCGCTCGACCACTTGCAGCAACAGAACGCTGCCCACTGCCATCGCCAGGAGCATCATGGCACAAAACGCCAGGATGCGGAGGATCGTCCGCGCCGGGAAGCGGAACGGTTCGCGGGCGAGTTGCCCGCGGCCCCAGGCCCGCCACTTCTCCCGGCGGTTCAACTCGCGGCGGCTCTCGCCCCAGCCCAGGTCGAGCAGGAACTGCCGGGCGACCGCCGGCCGCATCTTCGACGCCGACCAGTACCAGACCAGCGACCCGGCGGCGAGCGACCCGAAGGCGAGCGCCCCGGCGGCGACCAGGAAGCGGCTCGTGCCGTCGTTGCCAGTCACTTCCAGGCGGAACGGCGGGACGCGCAACGGCTCGACGGACACCACGTTCGTGATCTGCCAGGCGAAGGCCGCGGCGAAGGTCAGGCCGAGGACCTGGGCGAAGGCCCGGGCGTACTCGTCCCCGGCGACCGCCGCCCCCTGCCGGGCGACCGGCACGGCGGACGACTGCGGCGAACCGGCGACCGCGGGGAGCGAAGCCGTCGTGGCCAGGATGCGGTACTTGAGACTCGTCAGCCGGAAGTAGGCGACGAAGTAGACGCCGACGGCGGCGACGAACACGAGATCGACGATGCGGAAGTGCGCCTGACTGACGATCGCCGCGGGCGGCACTCCGACCGGCAGTCCGTCCGGATAAATGGCCAGGTAGACGAGAAGCGCGAGGAACACCGCCGGCAGGATCGTGGCACGGACGAGCAGCGCCCCGAGGGCCGGCACGACGGCGATGAGGACGAACGGGTTGCCGCCCGATCGGGCCACCAGCACGAGGCCCACGACCAGCACCGCCGCGACGCCGATGAAGAGGTAGTCGCGCGGCCCCTCGCCGACGCCGACGGGGACGGCACCGGGGACGGGCGGCCCGGCCGGGCGGGCGGGTCGAACCGGTTCGAGCTTGGGGAAGATCATCGGCGAACCCCCGCGGCGCGGACCTGGTCGAGCCGGGCCAGGACGAGCCGCACCGAGTCGGCGGCGTCGAGGCGGAGGACCGTTGCCCCGGCCTTCGTGAGCAGCCGGCGGGCCAGCTCGAAGTTCTGCCGGGTCCGCTTGTCGAGGACTTCCCGGACCAGCGTGGCGAGCTTCACCCGGCCCCGCGCCGGCGTCCCGTCGGCCCACGGCACGTCGGCCGGCCAGGGCAGGAGCACGAGCACCGTGTGGTGCCGGGCGCGGGCGGCGCGGACGGCTTTGAGGAGCGGTTCCAGGTCGGCGGCGAGGTCGGTCAGGTCCACCAGGACCACGTACAGTTCGTTGTCCCGGGCGTGGCTCAGCGTCTTCGTCACGGCATTGGCCAGCGTCACCAGCCGGGCCGGGTTGCGGTACCGGCTGGTCCCGTCGGCGGCGTACAGGTTCGCCGGCAGCCGGACGCGGTGGGCGTGCAAAAAGTCGCCGGCCCGGCGGGTGAACTCGCCGTCGTCGTGCAGGTAGCGCTCGACGGTCGCCGGGCCGGCGCGGTCGAGCGCGGCGAACAGCGTGGCGAGTTGCTTGCGGCGGGCGGTCCGGCCCATGCGCGGCTTCAAGAACCCGCGGACGCCGTGCAGCACCCAGATCGACCCCATTAGCGCGCCGGGCGCGACGGCGAGGCCGGCGAACACCATCCACGCCTTACCGGGGTTGGCGAACGTCCGCGCCACCTCGGCGGCGAACTCCAGCACGTCCTTGCTCAGGAACAGCAGCGGGGCGAGCAGCAGCCCGACGATGACGACGAACCACCGCGAGTCGGTCACCGGCATCCAGAACAGGCCGAACGGCAGCGAGTTGACGGACTTGTCGAGGCGGTCCGGGTACAGTTCCTGCGCGAGCGGCAGGGCGTGCCGGGCGGTCACTTCGGCGTCGGCTTCCAGCGGGGCCGGCAGACCGGCGGCGGCGGCGGTCAGGGCGTGGAGCAGCTTCAAGACGTGGACCTTGGTCCGGGCCGGCGGGATGACCCGCATCGCCGCGTCCGTCACGACGGTCAGCCCGACGAGGTCCCGGTTGCCGGCGGCGGCCTGCACGACGGCCGCGGCGACGCCGGCGAAGCGGACGACCGACGACCGGCCGGGCGGCCCCAGGCGGGCGGCGTCCGACGCGTCCACGAACACGACGCACCGGACCGGCACGTCGCTCTCGATGACCCGGGTGATGAGCGTGCCCCGGCGGGCCGACGCCTTCCACGCGATCGTCTTCGGCGGGTCGCCCGGGGCGTAGTCGCGCAGGTCGAGCAGTTCGTCCCCGCTCCCGGGCTTGCGCAGCCGGTGGATGCCCGGCGGCGGCAGGGCGTTGAACCGCTTGACCGTGCGGCGGCGGGCGTCGTGCTGGGCCAGCGGCGGCAGGACCAGGTACTCGGCCGGCACCCGCAAGAACGCGCGGCGGTAGAACAGCCCGGCCAGGTCGGCGACGTGGACCGTCAGCCCCTCGAAGCGGAGTTCCCCCGGGGCGTCCGGCCGGAGCGCGTACTCGACGCGGGCCGAGTCGCCCGGCTCCAGGCTCGCCTCGCGGCAGGCGGCCCCGGCGGTCGGCACCGCGTCCGCCGGCAGGCGGTCGATGAGCAGCGCGAACGGCAGCCGCCCGGTCCCCGTGTTGGTGACCGTCGCGCGGACGGTGACCGGCACGCCGACCCAGGCCGCCGGCACGACCCGGCCGCCTTGCAGCAGCACGCGGTCGAGCCGCAACCGGTCGACGGCGTGGTGCGTCCGATAGGCGAACAGGAACCACTCGCTCAGCACCCACCCGGTGAGCATCAGGCCGAGTACCGGCACGAGCGGCGTGTACCTGCCGAGTTCAGAAACCCCGGCCACCAGCACCGCGGTTGACAGGGCCAGGAACCACCAGCCGCGGGCGGTCAGCACGTCGAGTCCTTTCGAGAAGCGGGGCGGGGCAGTCCCTGACAGTTTAGCACTTCCGGGCCGGCGACAACTCCGACCTGCCGACGACTACGTTCACGAAGCGGTTGACCACGCCGAGGAGTACGTCCGGGGCAACGTCCACACGAACGGCCTGGAGAACTATTGGTCGCTGCTCAATCGGTGCATCAGGTTGCACTTAATGTCAGTGTCGAGCCGTTCCACCTGTTCCGCTACTTGGACGAGCAAGCCTTCCGATACAACCAGCGGAAGAACTCGGACGGCACGGTGCGGACGGACGGAAAGCAGTTCGATGACGTGCTGGGGGCGATTGCCGGGAAGCGGCTGACCTACGACACCCTCACGGGCAACGCCACGGAGGAGGGGGCGAAAGTCCAACCGTGAAGGAAGGGTCAAGCGTTCGGGGAAGAAGCGACCAAAACGCGGCGGGTAACTGTCCGGCCCGCCGCGTTTTGGTAAAACTGGACCTAGAGAACTTCGGGCCAAGTCGCGGGAAGCGGGGTGTCAAATGAAGCACGTCCGTTCCGAGTCCATGTCCGACGTGCCCCTCTACTGCGTTGCGGAAGCCGCTCGCTACCTGCGTATGCCGTCGAGTACGGCCTACTCGTGGTCGATGGGTCGAAACGACACCGGTGTCAAGTCCGTCCCGGCACTGATAGAGCCGGCCGACCCCGCCACGCCCCTACTCTCTTTCTCCAACCTGGTCGAACTACACATCCTGGCCTCAATGCGATCCGTTCACGGGCTGACACCCAAAACAATCCGCAAAGCTTTGAACTACCTCAAAACTAAGATGAAAATTGATCGCCCCCTACTCCATCAGGAGATGAAAACAGACGGCAAGGATATTTTCATCAAGTGGTATAATGAAAATGTCGACGTTTCTAACGGCGGGCAACTGCGGCTCTGGGAAGAAGATTTTGATTTGCGGCTTACGAGGATTGGGCGTGACCCGAAAGGCGTCCTCATGAGACTATTCCCATTCACTCGGCCGGACAGGAAGGACACCCCGACCCTCATTGCCCTGGACCCGACGATTCGCTACGGCCGGCCGTGCATCACCGGGACGCGGCTCTCGACCGACGTGATTGCGGGTCGGTATCGCGCGGGCGACAGCGTCGATACTTTGGCGACGGATTACGAGAGGGGAACCGACGAAATTGAAGAAGCCATCCGGTACGAGAGCAGAGCGGCTGCTTGACGCTTCGACGTTTTATGTCGATGACTGTCTAGGCAAGTGCGTTGCGGAATCACTGCGCGCCGACGGATGGAAAATCGAATGGCACCGCGAACACTTCGCTAAGGATGGTGTAAAAGACACGGAAATATACGAATACATTGGTCTTAAAAAATGGGTGTTTCTAACAAAAGATAAGCGCATCAAGTCAACCCTTGTCGAGCTTGACAAGCTAATAGATTGTGAATTAAAAGCAATTTCAATGTCTGGTGGTGATATGACTGGCGTAAAGATCGCAGAAATGTTTATTTTTCATAAGCTGCATATCGGAAGAATACTAAAGAAAAATGCGCCTCCTTTTATCGCAACTTTAAACAAAGGCGGACTGGCAATTTCCCAGAGTGTCAAGGATAGAATTAAGGCAAGGGAACAGCGGGCAACTTAGTGAGGGTGTTACAGGGACTGAATCTGACTCGTCAGGACCGGCATAACGACTAATACCATTCGCGGCATTCGACTTGCTCACGCGGACGTTCATGGGCGTGCCGAAGTCGGAACTCGACAGGCGGGAAGCTAGTATCAGCGGCAACAGGCCGAGAAGCCGAAGCCCGGCCCTCAAATACGACGATTAGCCTGAGACTTACGCCTGCGCCCGTCGGAACTCAACTCCATGCCGTGTGTGCCAAGTATATTATTGCCTTACCGGTTGAACAGGAACTCTTTGCCCGTCATCACCGCCCAGAAGACGTCTTCGATCGCCTCGCGGCGGTCGGCTTCGCCCCGGCACTCGGCCAACACGGCGGCGAACTTCGCCCGCTCGTCGGTAGTCGGCGGGCGGGACAGGGCGAGCCGGAAGACGTTCGTCACGATCTCCGCGTCGGGCGTCTTGTCGGCCAGCCAGCGGGCGGCCCGGGCCTTGGGGTCGCGCAACTTGTCGTTGAGCGTCTGGCCGTTGTTCAGGTGCAGGGCCTGGCCGACGGTCGAGTCGGCGGTCGCCTCGCACGCGCAGGTTTGGGCGCGCTCGGCCCGGCCGAAGCTGTCCAAGAAGTTCGACACGAGCAGCGAGTCCGGCAGTTGCATCGCGCGAGTGCCGGCCGGGTAGTCGGCCTTCGCCGTGCCCCCGCTCGGCCCCAGGCTCAGCGTGCCGAACGCCGTCGGCACCCCGGTCACGTCGGCGTAAGCGTCGAGGATCACCTCGGCCGGCAGCCGGCGGATCAAGTAGCGCGAGTAGAACCGGTCGTCGGCCGCATTGCCGGGGAGCGGCTTCGACGACCGCTGGTAGGTTGTCGAGTTCAGGACCGTGCGCATCAGCCGCTTCACGTCGTACTTGCCGGCGACGAACTCGCGGGCTAGGTAGTCGAGCAGTTCGGGGTTGGTCGGCGGGTTGGTCTCGCGCAGGTCGTCCTCGGCTTCGACCAGCCCGCGGCCCAGGTAATTGCGCCACACGCGGTTCACCAGCGACTTGGCGAAGTAAGGGTTCTCCGGGGCGGTCAGCCAGTCGGCGTAGTACTCGCGGCGGTCCTTGGCCGCGTCGAGCGCCAGCGGCGTGCCGTCGAGCGGCGTCGGCGGGACCGGCTTGCCGGTGCGCGGGTGCAGGGCGTCGCCGTCGGCCAGCGAGTGGACGGTCACGTCGCCGGGCCGCGTGCCGTTCTTCAACCCGACCCGACTGAACAGGTTGGCCTGGCCCCAGTACTGGTCCTGCGTCCACTTTTCGAGCGGGTGGTTGTGGCACCGGCAGCAGTTGACGGACATGCCGAGGAAGGTCACCGAGGTCGATTCGACGAGATCGGTCACGTCCTTGTGCAGCACGTAATAGTTGCCCCCGCCGGCCGACAGGGTCGAGCCGCTGGCCGTCAGCACGTCCCGGGCGAACCGGTCCCACGGCTGGTTGTCGGCGACGGCGCGGCGGATCGTCCGGTAGAACGACCACATCGCCGGGGCCGGCAGTTTCCGGCTGCTCACGAGCATCAAGTCCGACCACTTGTGCGCCCAATAATCGACGAACTCCGGGCGTTCGAGGACCGCGTCGATGAGCTTCGCGCGCTTGGCGGGGTCGGCGTCGCGCGTAAAGGCATCGACCTCGGCGGGCGTCGGCAGCACCCCGGCGGCGTCGAGGAACAGCCGGCGGATGAACTCGCCGTCGGTCGCCGCGCCGGACGGCGGGATGTTGAGTCGTTCGAGCTTGGCCAGCACGAGTTCGTCGATGCGGTTGTGCCTGGTAGCGGCGGTGAAGGTGTCGGCGGCGAGTTTCTGGGCGTAGGGCACGGTCACGCGCAAACTCGCCACGCGGCCGTCGAAGATGGCGGAAACGCTCGCCTCGCCGGCCGCCTGCACCTTGACGTTGCCGTCTTCATCGACGGTCGCCGCCGTCTCCTCGCTGGACGCGAACTTGGCGAGCGCCGTCACGTCGTTGGTCGCGCCATCGCTGTACGCCGCCTGCACGATCACGCGGAGGGTCGCCTTCGGTACGGTCAGCGCGGCCGGCGGGTAGACCTTGACCGACACCAGCGTCGGCTCGGCGGCCGTCGAAGCCGGTGCCCCGGCGGCGATCCACCGTTCGAGGGTCTTGGCGGCGGCCGAGTCCGCGTCGAACCGCCTGCCCCCGCCGTGCGGCAGCTTGCGCGTCGCCTTTTGCAGCAGCAGACTCGCCGCCGGGGCGTCCGCATCGACGCGGCGGGCACTCGACTGGCGGGTGACGGCGAAGTGGTCGGCCGCGGGGTTGTACGCCCGCAGGGAGAGCTTGAACCCGCCCTTGCCGGCGAGCGCCCCGTGGCACGCCCCGGAGTTGCACCCGGACCGCGTGAGCAAAGTCTGCACGTCGTTGCGGAAGCTCGGCACGCCCGGCGACTTGGCCTTCGACACGGTCACGCCGACCGTCGCCGTGCGGCCGTTCGCCGTCGCGGTGACGGTGGTCGTGCCGTCGCCGACGGGGGTGACGACCCCGGCCTCGCTGACCGCGGCAACCGTGCCGTCGGCCGACGCGAACGCGGCGGTCGCCGTGTGGTCGGCCGTGGCGAACCCGCCGTCGGCCGCGACGACGAGCAGTTGCTGCGTCGCCTGCGGCCCGACGAGCGCGACGGCCGGCGGGTAGACGGCGAGTTCGCCCGCGACGGCGACCGGGCCGGTGAAGCACGCGGCGACCAAGAACAGCCAGCGGACCATGCGCAAAGCTCCGGGAGGGAGGGCTATTTCTTCAAGGCCGTGGCGATGACGAACAACAGCAGCGGCACCAGGAACGGCCCGAGGAGGCCGAGGACGATGCCGGTAATGGCGTGGCCCTTGCCCTTGGCTTTGGGGTGCTCGTTGGCGTACATCACGCCCATCACGCCGAGGACGATGGCGACGATCCCGAGGGCACAGCCCAACCCCGGGATGAGGCTGAACACACCGCAGTAGTACGCCGCGAGCGCTTTGCCGTTCTTGTACGGAATCACCCCGCCGGTGCCGTCCGACTCGTCGTCGTCCTCGTCGCGGCGGCGACGCTTCCGCCGCGGCCGCTCGTCGTCGTCGTCGTCCTCATCGTCGTCGTCCCGGCGGCGGCGGGCGCGGCGGGGTCGGTCGTCGTCATCGTCGCTGGGCATGGGCGGGTTCCTTGGAAGGGAGGACTAGAGCGGGGTCAAGTCCAACGCTGCCGGGCTGAGAGAGGACCTCGCCGAGCGCGGCAAAACGCTCGTCCCAGTGGTAGGCGACGTTAGTGGCCTCGCGGTACAACTCGGTCAACAGTCTCGAGTCTTCCCGTTCTTGCGGGTTGATGGCCTGAGCATTGGAATCCGGCGAGTCCACATAGGCTTCAAACGTCGGGTTCCAACCAGGCGGGTCTTGCGCACCGTTGCGTACTAGTTCAAGGCGGATGTAGTCGGCCTCGGCCCGAGGGACCACATAGGTTAGGAGCAGTGAGGATTGCGGGAGGTAGAGCGAGCAACTTACGAATTCCTCGTCACCACCCGGCCGCCAGTCTGCCTGCCGGGCTTTGGTCTTGTCCAACAACTGCTTCACAATCGCACGCATCTGCTCATTCGTTGTCACTCTTGACCCCCTTAATCTCGAATGGTGCGGTCAGGTGATCGAGGAGTTTCTTGCTCCTCAACGCCTGGGTCGCCCAACGCTTCTGGCCTACTCTACGGCCGGCATTTTCAATCTTGTCCCGAAACACAGTCGAGAAGTAACGGTACTCGTCCGCCGAAGCAGTCTCGCCGAGTTGGGCGAACGTGGCCGCGATGTCTTCGCACCGGAATCCGGCGAGTTCCCAGCGGCTGTTGGACACAAACCCTTCGACTTCCGCAGACTGACGGTGTGCCACGGTCGCCAGGTAGCGTCTGAAACTCGCGTGGCTAACGCGAAGGGTAGCCTCGGCCGCATCGCGTGCTGCGTCCGCCGACTTGCGGGCTTTACGGACCTGGTAGTACGTCGCCGCTAGACCAATGGTACTCACGGCGACGCCGACGACGCTCAGCCAGAACCCAGCTTGAGTATACCAGTCCGCTTCCGTCGGCTCCATTGCGTACAGCATCAAAACAGCTCGGCGATCGGCTGGACGCCGAAATCGACGGCGGGGATCGGGCGGTTTTGCGGGCCGGGGAGTTCCTTGTGCGGGTCGATGCCGATGGCCTGGTAGATCGTCGCGGCGACCTCGCCGGGGGTCGTCGGCCGGGTCTTGGG
>JAYTSV010000082.1:0-7078 GCA_043745465.1 Fimbriiglobus sp. | reverse complement strand
GCCTGGAGGAGCCGGACCCCAGGCGGGCCAGGAACAGTGCCCTGACCATCGCCGCGTCCTACGTCGCCGGGGGGATGATCCCGCTGGCCCCGTACTTCTTCCTCCGCTCGGTCCACACCGCCCTCGTCGCCTCGGTCGCCGTGACGCTCCTGGCCCTGCTGGTGTTCGGCTACGTCAAGGGCCGGTTCACCACGGCCAGGCCGTTCCGCAGTGCGTGGCAGACCGTGGCCGTCGGCGGGCTGGCGGCGACCGCCGCGTTCCTCATCGCCAAGCTGATCGGGTAGCGTTCTCGCTGACGGATCGGGTGTCATTGGAGTCGCAGCCGCGGGCACCAAGACCGCCGTCGCCCGGTTTCAAATCCCGAGTCCTCACTCCCGGACCCGCCCGATCAGCCGGGCGATCTCGGCGACCAGTTCCGCCCGCTGCTCGGGGCGGCGGGCGTAGTAGGCGGCGGTCGAGTCGTGCAACTCCGTGAACGCCGCCACGACCCCCTCTGCCAGGATCAAGGCCCGCTGCCTCGCCCGGTAGTCGTCGGCACGACGGTCTCGCCCGACGCGAGCGTCCCGTCGGAGTTCGTTGGCCGTGCGGATCGCGGTCGTGTCGCCGGCCTCGGGCGGCGGCGGGTCGAGCCTCACCCACAAGGCGTCCCGCAAGTAATCGCAGTCCTGCTTCCACTCGGCGGCGACGCCGACCTGGCGGAACATCCCGCCGACGATCTGGGCCAGTTTCCAGTCGTGACCATACCCGCCGCCGGGCAGGTTAAGAAAATCTTTGAACCAGTAGCACCCGTCGGTCAATACGGTTCGATCCTTTGCCCGTCGCTTCCTTCTCACGCCGCTTACCCCCCCGAGTGCCGGTTCAATTCGCCGCCGCTTCGACCTCGTTCTCCGGCACCCACTCCGGGTCGATGCCGCCGTCGAGTGCGGCGAGGAAAACCTCGTGCGTGTCCGTCTGGAGCATGGCGAGGCCGTCCACGGCCCGACGCCGCAGGACGCGGTACTCCGCCCCTTCCCACGCCACGACTTGGCCCCGGCGAACCCGGCGGTCGCCAGCCCGTCCACTTCTCGTCTCGTTCCCGTCAGACATCTGTCTCCCTCCGTACCGCGTGTGAGCGTTTCGCGTCCCGAAATCGGATGCCACTCCCCTACGCATTTTGACGGGTTCGCCCCGACGCTCGAATCGCCGTAGAGGTCGGCGTGGGCGAGCGTTCGCGGGGCCACGACCGCACGCGGGGGGGGGGCGGGAACCCGTCAAAATGCGTAGGGTCTGCGTGTCTTTGAGTTGATAGGCCGGGACAGGAAGGGGGCGGAGGTGGACCTGGACATCCTTTTCGTGTTCGTCGCCGGTTACGAGAAGACGGCGGACGACCAGTACCGCCTGTACGTCACCGGCCCAGTCCCGAGGCCGCAACTGAACCGCCGGGTTGGCGAGCGAACGCCGCTGTTCCACCTGTTCGCCGGCTCGGACGCCGGGCGGGTCGAGGCGTGGCTGGCCCGCAACCGGGCGTGGCAGTGCGTGCGGGTGCCGACGTACACCCGCGACAAGGGGGTGCGGGCAGTGATGACCGCGAGCCGGTGGCGGGGCGGCGACGGCTCGGCCACCTCCGACCTCGCAAGCGACCGCCTGATCCGCGACGACGGCCACCGCGAGCGTCTCCGCCGCGAGGTCGAACTGCTCGTCGGCATGGTGCTCGGCAACCCCGTCAGAAAAGGCGAGCTTGAGGAACTCCACGAGCTGCAGGACATAGTGAACGCGGCCCCGCTCGCCACCGAGCTTTGTTCCGTCGCCGAGGTCGTCGCGTGCGAGCAGACCGAGACGCACGGGGACGACCGATGAACACGCAGACCGACATCCGCCGGCAGGTCACGGCCAAGATCGTGGACGCCCTGGAGGCCGGCACGCCGCCCTGGCGTCGCCCGTGGCGGAGCGACGTGACCAACGCGGGGGCAGCGGCCAACGCGGCGTCGGGCCTCCGCTACCGGGGCGTCAACACCCTGCTCCTCGGCCTGGCCGGGTACGAGTCCCGATGGTGGGTGACCTACGCCCAGGTCCAGGCCCTCGGCGGGCGAGTGCAGAAGGGGGAACGGGCCACGCGGATCGTCTACTGGCGGGAGGTCGAGAAGGTGGTTGCGACGAGTGCGGACGGCGTGGAGGCGGTCGAGACGTTCCCGCTCCTGAAGACGTACGCCGTGTTCAACGCCGCCCAGGTCGAGGGTCTGGAGGAGTTCCAGGCCCGGCCCGGTGCCGCCACGCCGTTCGTGGACTTCGCCCCCGCCGAGGCCGTCCTCGCTGCGTCCGGGGCGGACATCCGGTACGGCGGCGGGAAGGCCGAGTACGCCCCGGACGGCGACTTCATCCGCCTCCCGGAGCCGGAGGCGTTCGCCGCCCCGCACGACTTCTACGCCACCGCGTTCCACGAGTTGGTCCACTTCACCGGCCATCCCAGCCGGCTCGACCGCCTGACCAAAAACGCCCGGTTCGGCTCGACCGCCTACGCCCGCGAGGAACTGGTGGCCGAGGTCGGCGGCTGCCTCCTGTCGGCGGAGGTCGGCGTGCCGCAGTCCGGCGACCTGACCAACCACGCCGCGTACCTGCACTCGTGGCTCACGATCCTCGGGGCCGACCCGTCCGCAATCTTCGCTGCGGCAGGCCAGGCGTCCGCCGCCGTGGACTTCCTGCTCGACCGCGACCGGCAGCCGGCGGGGAGCGGTGCGTCGGACGCGGATGCCGTCGCGGCCTGACGCCCGGAGAACGCGTCAAAATGCGTAGGGGGTGTAGACGGGAATTTGACACGGAAGCGACACCGCAGGAGAAGTTCATGCCTCACGAAATCGAGACGACGGCGTACTTCGGCAAGGCCCCCTGGCACGGCCTCGGCACCGTGCTCGCCGAGGGCGACCTCCACGACTGGCCGGCGGCGTGCGGCAAGGCGGGGCTGAGTTGGGACGTGGAGCTGACCGCTCTGGTCGCCAGGGACACCAACGCCGAGGTCGCCCACCGGGGCGTCCGCCGCTCGACCGACGGCCGCATCCTGGGCGTCGTCGGCCCCCGCTACTGCCCGCTGCAAAACCGGGACGCCTTTTCGTGGTTCAGTCCCTTTCTGGACGCGAAGGAGGCGGCCCTGCACACCGCCGGCAGCCTGCGGGGCGGCTCGCGGGTGTGGGTGCTGGCGAAGCTGAACCTCGACCCGCTGGTGATCGCCCGCGGCGACGAGGTGGAGAAGTTCGTGCTGCTGAGCCACGGGCACGACGGGTCGCTGGCCGTGCGGGTCGGGTTCACGCCGATCCGAGTCGTCTGCCAGAACACCCTGGCCCTGGCCCACGGGTCGGACGCCAGCAAGCTGATCCGCATGCGGCACTCGAAGTCGCTGCTCGCCAACCTGGCGAACGTCCGCGACGTGATGAACCTCGCCAACCAAGAGTTCGAGGCGACCGCGGAGCAGTACCGCTTTCTGGCCCGTCGCGGCATCAACCAAGGCGACCTGCGGGAGTACGTCAAGCGGGTGCTGGGTGTGGACGACGCGAAGCCGGTCGCCACCCGCACGGCGAACCAGATCGAGGAGGTCGTGCGGCTGTGCGAAACGGGCCGGGGCAACGACCTCGCGTCCGTCCGGGGCACCTACTGGACGGCCTACAACGGCGTGTCCGAGTGGCTCGGGTACTCGCGGGGCCGCAGCCAGGCGACCCGGATCGACTCCTTGTGGTACGGCGAGGGGTCAGTCATCAACAAGCGGGCCTTCCAGACGGCCCTGGACATGGCCGCGTGACGGGCGGAGGTTCGGCACGATGACAACGGACGGGGAGGAGAAACGATTCGCTACTACCGCGAGGCTAACGGCGACTTCCTCGCCATCGACCCGGCGACGAACGTCTACTACCGCCGGGTGCTCGGCTGGGACCAGTTCGAGGGCCGGGCGGCGGCGGTCGCCGGCCAGGCCGGGTCGGTCTGCACGACCGGCGTCAGCCGCGAGTACCTGCGGGCGTGCTGCACGCGGGTGGCCGGGGGCGAGGTGCCGGCGGCGTGGCGACTCGCCATCGGAATTTGAAGTGGTGCGACCTGGGGACTGATGAGCCGGTGCGGCGTGTGCCGTTCGGGCAGGCGTGCGGCCAGGGCGACGACGGGGCGAGGGCCGGCCTCCACGCCGCGGGCCACCCGCGGGTCGAGACGCCGGAGACCGACACGCCCGACCCGCCAGCGGGCGAACTCGTGGGAGAGGAGGAGCGAACCCGTGACCGAGAACCAGGCGAGGACGCAGTTGCGGCGGGTGCTCCGCACGCTCACCGCCGGCAGCGTGCTGCACCTGCTGGCCGAACTGCTCGCCGAGCAGGCCGAAGCCGCCCGCCGGAGTCGGGACGGGCGGGCCGCCGAGCGGTGCGAGAACGCCGCGGCCACGCTGTTCGTGGTCGGCCTCGGCATCGACGCCGCGTGCCCGCGATGAACACCGCTTCGAGGAACCGAGTCGTGACCGGCGACGGCGTTCGGGTGGAGTTGCGGCGGATCAAAAGGAGACACCCGGTCGGGGTCACGCTCGGCTCTCAAGCCGAGGTCGTCAAAGACCAGTCCGAGGACCACAGCCGGATCGTGCTGGGCACGCTGTCCAGCGTTGTCATGGGCGTGGACGCCATCCGCTACCGACCCTGGGAGGGGGCATGAGCACCAAGGACTTCGCCGACGCCGGCCCCGAGGCCCTCGACCACCTGGTCGGCCAGCGGGCCGTCGTCGCCCAGGTGCGGGTGGCCCTGGACGCCGCCCGGCAAGACGAGGCCACCTTCCCCTCGGCCCTGCTGACCGGCGGGCCGGGGCTGGGCAAGAGCCAACTCGCCCGGTGCATCGCCGCCGAGATGGGTATCGACTTCACCGAGGTGCTCGGCCAGGCGATTCGGGAGCCGGCGGACCTCAACGCCGTGCTGCTGGCCGCAACGCCGCGGGCCGTCGTCCACGTTGACGAGGCCCACGAACTCGACAAGGAGTTTCAGACTGCCCTGTACCTGGCCCTCGACCAGCGGAAGGTGCTGCTCAACACCCGCTCGAACCGGGGGCCGCAGGCGATCCCGCTGGCCGACTTCACGCTGCTGTTGAGCACAACAGACGAATACCGCCTGCTCCAACCGCTCCGCGACCGGATGCGGCTCTCACTCCGGCTCCAGTATTACGCCGAGGCCGAACTGGTCGAGGTCGCCCGCCGCCGGGCCGACGCCCTCGGGTGGCCGGTGGACGCGGTCGTCTTGCCGGAGGTCGCCCGCCGGGCACGGGGCACGCCGCGAATCGCCCTGCGACTCCTCCAGGCGTGCCGGCGGGTGTGCCGGGCCGAGGGGGCGGACCGCATCACGGGGGGCCACCTGCGGCGGGCTTGCGAACTGGAGGGGACGGACGCCATCGGCCTCAGCCTGACCGACCGACAGTACCTCGGCGTCCTGGCTGCCGGGCCGACGCGGCTGAACGTGATCGCCAGCCGGCTGGGGCTGCCGGGCCGGACGGTCGCGGAGGTGGTCGAGCCGTTCCTGATCCGGGCCGGGCTGGCGGGCAAGGACGACCAGGGCCGGCGGGAACTCACCCCGGAGGGCCGGCAGCACTTGCTGACTCAACACCGCCCGGAAGCCGTCTGATTCGCAAAGGAGGTCCGTCCGATGGGCGTCAACGAGCCGACGAAAGTCGCCGTCAGCGTGGCCGACATGGCGAGGATGGTCGGCCTCAGCCGTGCCCGCTTCTACCAGTTGATGGGGTCCGGCGTGTTCCCCCGCCCGGAGCGACAGGCCGAGACGAACCGGCCTTTCTACTCCGAGGAGCAGCAGAGGGTGGTGCTCGACGTGCGGCGGAGGAACTGCGGGATCAACGGCCAGGCGGTCTTGTTTTACGCCCGGCGACTGCCGACCGGGCCGACGCCGACCAGGCCGCCACGGGTAAAGCCGACGCCGAAGATCGAGCCGAACGCCGACCTGATCGCCGCCCTCCAAGCCCTCGGGCTGGTCGGCGTCACCGCGAAACAGGTGGCGGATTCCGTGGTGGCCGCTTTCCCGAGCGGCACCGTCGGCGTGGCCGATGGGGAGGTCGTGCGGGCGGTGTTCCTCCGTCTCAAATTGGGACTCGCGGACCCGTCGGCGGGTGTTGGATGAAGACCGCACCCCAGCTGCCCAAGGGGGTCGGGGCGTCAGAACTCGTTCGATAGTGCGGGGCGATAGTTGCCACTATCGGTCGGCTTAACCTCGGGGGCGTCCACATGGTGTCCACTTTGCGTCCGCAAGGCCGCAACAATCCTGGCGATAGTGTTTTCCATGGGCCGCCGGTCGAGCCGGGGGAGGCGGAGCGGTACAGCGAGTTCCTCGCCGCCCACGACTTCTCGCCGCACTCCTGCCGGGCCTTCGCCCAGGACGCCCGCACGTTCGCCGCCTGGCTCGCGGACGCCAACCGCGAGCCGGTATCTTTTCGGCTCCGGGAACGACCTCGTGGGCCTGGCCCGAATCCTGGGCCACGAGTCGCTGAACACGACCGCCCGTTACGCGGTGCGGTCCTCCGGGGCGTTGGCCGAGGCTGCCGAGAAACTGACCTGCTGATCGGGGAGGACATGCATGAAGACTTTCGCCGTCGTCGCCCTCAAGCGGCATGACCTCACCGAAGCCGTCGTCGCGTTGCGTCGGCACGAGCACGAAGCCCGTCGGCTCGCGGGCCAGTACGCGGTGGCGGGGGCCGGCGAGTACCTCCGCTGCCGGGTGCAGCCGGTGGACCTGACGGTCGGGCAGGTCAAGGCGATCTGCTACCGCTGGGGCCGAGACGCCGCCCAGGGCGGCGAGCCGGTGACGAACAGCTTGCCCGGCGTGTGGGGGGAGGCGTACCGTTCCGGGTACGCTTCGGCGTCCGGGAGTGGCCCCGGCAACGGCCAGTGACTGAGACCCGGAGACTGACCGGCGGGACTTTCAGCGGGGAGGAGATCGCGTGGAATTCAGTCGAAACGGCTTACCCCGAGGGGCCGACCTGTCGCGGGGGCCGGACTTGCTTCGGCCCGGCTCCCGGACGTGTCGGGGGCCGGTCGAGCCGCGATTCGCGTTCGTGTACACGAAATACGCCGGGCCGGGGGGCGACC
>JAYTSV010000081.1:0-1960 GCA_043745465.1 Fimbriiglobus sp. | reverse complement strand
CGGGGGCGTTTGCGCGGCTGGTGCCGGCCCCGGTCTTCAAAACCGGCGTGGGGCGTGAGCAACGCCCCAGGTGGGTTCGATTCCCATCCGCCCCCGTCGCCCTACGATTCGTAGTAAAACGCCACGAATCGTAGGGATTTAATCGTGCTGGGTGCGGCCGGGACGCCTTGCACTCCCTTGCACTTGCCGCCGTCTTGAGGTCTCTGGGAGTCTCTTGGCGTCAACGGCTAGTGCAAGGAATGGTGCAAGGAAATCACGTCCGGGACCGCTTGCCCGACGGCGTCTTGCCGGGCGGCGGTGCGGTGAGCCGATCAATTCCGGCGGCGGCGTTTTGGGCGCTGACGTGGGTGTAGCGGTCGATGGTCAGGGTGATCGTCGAATGCCGTGCGAGCTTCATGGCGACGGCCGGCATCACCCCGGCCCGGACCAGCGACGAAATGAACGAGTGGCGTAGCCCGTGGAAGTCGAGGTGCCGCCCGTCGCGGTCGCACGACTTGAATTCGTCGGCCCCTTCCCGCGCTTCCTTCGCGGCCTTGCCCTTCGCCGCCGCGATCCAGGCCGCGCGGGCGTGGACCAAATCGCGCATCACCAACTCGCCGGCGCAGTGGTTCGCCGCCCACCGCCCGGGCCAGAGCGGTTTACCGGCCTTGAAGGTCGTGAGCCACGGCCACAGTTGTTCGACAAGCCCCGCGTGCAGCGGCACCGTGTCCCGCCGGCGGCGCTTCGAGTACCCGGCTTCGACGACGACGACGGGCGTGGCGTCGTCCAGGCGGAACGAGTCCCGCGTGAGGCTGGCCAACTCCGACGCACGGAGGCCGGTCATGCTGGCGACGAGGTAGAGCATTGCTCGCGCCGCCCCGTCGAAGCCCCGCATCGGCACTCCGGCCCGCGCGGCGTCGATCAGCCCGGACAGTTCGAGGGGCGTGAACTCGCGCCGGGCGTGGACGATGCCGGCGGCGACGTTCAGCTTGGCGACGAACCGGAACGGGTTTTCCGGGACGCGGCGGGTCCGCTCGCACCACGCGGCGAACGCCTTGACCGCGGCGAGGTAGTGGTTCGACGATTGCACGCCGATCCCGCCGGCCGGCCTCGGCAGCGTCCGCCGCTCGCCGAGCCACGACGACACCGCCTCGGCGTCCAGGTCCGCGAGCAACTCGAAGCCGCACCCCTCGAAGATCGACCTACACCGCTGGACGGAGAGCGCCGCCTGAATGGCGGTGTGCCCCTTATCGGCGAAGGTCGCGCGGTACGCTTCGAGGTGCGTCGTGAGGGGCACGTTGCGGAACTCGGCGTGCCGGTCGTCGATGCCCGCCTTCGCCCGGTCGATCTTCGTGAGCAGGTCGCGGAGCATCCGTTGCGACACCGTCTTGTCCGTACTCAGCGGCGTCTGGCACACCTTGTTTTTCGCGTCCCGGTACTGGCCGTACCACTTCGAGGACTTGCGAGTCTCGCCCGTTTTGGCGTCCGTGTACGAAACTTTGAGGACGTTCGCCATGACCGGAGTCCGTGCCAATAGGGGGAGTGGCCGACCATCCCGAAACGGCCGGCGGGGAAGCGTAAGGGGCGCGGACGCTACCACAACAGCGGCTTCATGGCGTCCATCAAGTGCCCCAGGCCGATGTAACCCTCGGCGAATAAAACCGTGCTGAGGGGCGGGACGCTGTCCGTCGAGACGAACACGGCGACCGTGTCCGGCGTGGCAATCCGAGAATGCGGAGCGGCGAGGCTGTCCCCGCGGTCCTTCATCGCGCACACAGTAACGTGACACCAGTTATCGGCCCGGCCCCGCTTGTCGAGTACCGCGCCGATGGCGCGGTCGTGCCAGTCCCGGTAGACGCAAGAATCGTTGTTGCTGAGGCGGTAGGCCGTGTTGATTGAACCTGGGGCGTCGGACGTTCGCCGGAGTCACTTTAGCCAGAGCGTGATCGCGGCGAACAGCACCATCCCCAGGAAGTTCCGC
>JAYTSV010000080.1:0-7171 GCA_043745465.1 Fimbriiglobus sp. | reverse complement strand
CCCGCAGGCGACGCAGCTCGTCCTCGACGGGAGTCAGGTGCCCGGGTCCGGGGAAGGCGGCGGCCCCGTTCGCGAGGACGGCCTTCGTCCACGAGTGGAGCAGGTTCTCCGCGACGCCGAGTCGCCGCGCGACCTCGGCCACGGAGAGCTTCTGTTCGGCGATCATCGTCACGGCCTGGAGCTCGAACTCCGCCGTGTAGACCTTGCGCGGACCAGCCATCGGTGTGTCTCCTCTGCTCAGAGTTGACACCGCTCTCCGACTGTCCACGACTCGTGGGGAACTTCATCTATCTCGCCGCCATCGGCAACGGTTCGGTCGAAGCCAACTCGCTCGAAAATCTCGCCATGCACCTGAACCACTTCTGCCGCAAGTTCGGCGACGACTTCGGACTCCAGGAACTCACGACGAGCCAAATCCAGGACTACCTGAACACGCGGGTCCGCCGGAAGGGCAAGGCGTCGGTGCCGCTCAGTACGGTGACGCTGCGGAAGGAAGTCGCCACGCTCCGGGCCTGCTTCAACTGGGCCGAGCAGACGGGCCTCCTCACCGGCCGGTTCCCGAACCGCGGCCTCCGGTTCCCGAAAGGGGAGGACAAGCGGCCGTTCATGACCTGGGAAGACATCGAACGCCGCGTCGGGCGGGGCGGGCTGACACCACACGAGACGAAGCGGCTGTGGGACTCTCTGTTCCTCGACCTCAAACAAATCGACGAGTTCCTCGGCTATGCGAAGTCGCACGCTTCGCGGCCGTGGATTTACCCCATGTGCTTCGCCGCGGCCCACACCGGGGCACGGCGGAGCGAACTCGCTCGGCTGCACATCGACGACATCGACTTCCAGGACAAGACGATCCTCATTCACGAACGCAAGCGGGTGAGGGGCCGACTCACGACCCGCCGCGTGCCGCTCACCCCCGTCCTCGAACAAGTGCTGCTCCAGTGGATTCGGAAGGACCATCCCGGCGGGTCGGTGCTCTTCTGTCACAAGGAAAAAACCGGCCACAAACCGGCGGAGGGCGAGACCACCATTCCCATCACGGTGGACGACGCCGGCTGGCATTTCGTCCTGACGGTTCGGGGATCGAAGTGGGCGGTGTTGCGGGGCTGGCACGTTCTCCGCCACTCGTTCGCGTCGAACCTGGCGGCGAAGGGTGTGGACCAGCGGTTCATCGACGAGTTCCTGGGGCACCAGACGGAGGCCCAGCGCCGCCGTTATCGGCACCTGTTCCCGCACCAGCAACGGCAGGTGCTCTGCCAGGTGTTCGGCGGTTGAACCGGAGCGGCGAACCGTGGTAGAGAAGGCGAATGCTCAAAGCCTATGTCGGAGTCGCATCCCCGCAGGGTCTCGCCGTCCTCCAGCCGGAGCGGGACGACACCCTGTCCGCGGTCGAACGCAACGTCGAACGGAATCGGCGGCGCGTCGGTTTCTGGGCGGTCCTCGGCGACGAGGACGCCCGCTCGGTCCAGGCGCTATTCGAGTGCGGGTATCGGCGGGAAGCCCTCGTCTTGCTCGACCGGAGTGCGAAGGACATCGGCCGCATCCTGCCGAGCGAAAGCGGACACCAGTGACTCCACTGACCGTCACGAAAGTCGTCGTGAAAGAAGAAACCGAACCGCAACGGCTCGTCCGCATGCTGGCGTTCGCGTTGCGACACCACCCGCTCCGGTTCGGCGTCGGCCTGGACGACGAGGGGTTCGCCGACCTGGACGACCTCGTCGTCGGCATCCGCTTCAGCCACTACGACTGGGCCACCCTCGACCGCGCGCAGGTCGAAGACGCGATTCGCGGCACTGACCCCGGACGGTTCGAGATTCGAGAGTGTCGCGCTCGGTTCGCCGGGGGAGTTGCAAGCGCCACCGGATGTCCTGTTGCACGGTTCATCGGCCGACGCCGTCGCCACGGTTCTGGCGACGGCGTCGGCCGATGAACCGGGCGTTCGTTCACCTCACGTCGAACCCGGACTACGCGACCCAGGTCGTGACGGCGAAGGGTGGGGGAGAGGTGCTACGGATTCAGGCGAAACAGGCCGCCGATGCGGGCGTCGCGTTCTTCCGCGCCAACCCGCACGTCTGGCTCTGTCGGTTCGTCGCGCCGGAGTTCCTGTCCCGGCTTCCGACTCGGCCCGCGTGACGGGGACATCACTTCGGTCGGGGGTCCACGATTCCCGTGGCCGCCGCCTTCTGTTCGAGCATTCGCCGCGTCCGCTCGACCTCGGCGACGAGCACGGCCGCATCGGGAAGGGTCGTTCGGTACGTCGAAGTGAGTACCTTGTTGCCGAGGCCGCCGAGCGCGTAGCGGGCTTCGTCGTGGCCCTTCTTGGCACACAGGATCAGTCCGACCGGCGGGTTCTCGCCGTCGCGGACCCAGTGCTCCCGCGCGTAATTCAGGTACATGTTCATCTGCCCGGCGTCGGCGTGGTCGAACTCCCCGATCTTGAGGTCGAGCAGGAGCAGACACCGCAACACGCGGTGGAAGAACACCAAGTCCACCTTGAACCACTTGTCGTCCAGCCGGAGCCGCTTCTGCCGGCCGACGAAGGTGAAGTCGCCGCCGAGTTCCAGCAGGAACTCTTCGAGGTGGTGAATGAGGGCGTCTTCGAGGTCGCTTTCCGCGTACTCGTTCCGGAGGTTCAGGAACTCCAACACGAACGGGTCGCGGATCTGCTCATCGACGGTGACGGCGTCGCCCGCCGTTATGACCTGCCCTTTCGTCAGCATCGCCGATTTGTTTTTCGAGAGGAGCGTCCGCTCGTAGAACTGCGAGTTCACCTGGCGGGCCAGTTGCCGCACCGACCACCCGCCGCGGACGGCTTCCTGCTCGTAAAAGTGCCGGGCCTGCGGGTCGTCCAGCGACAGGAGGCGGACGTAGTGCGACCAGGGCAGGGAAAACACCGCCGGCAAGACGGCCGTCGGATCGGTCGGCACGAGGACCGCGGGAGAGCACGCCGGTTCGTTCGGATCGGCGGAGAGTTTCACCCGAGCGGCGAATATGCCAGACGCCGTCTGGCAAATCTCCCAGCCCAGGTAAAAGGCCCTCATTTGTTGGAGATTCTGACGGGAAAAGCCCCGCCCGTGTCGTGCGGTCAAATCCCCCGCGAGCCGTTTCAGCAGTTCTTCGCCGTAGCCCGCGCGACCCGCTCCCCCTTGCTCGAATTCGACGATCCGCCGACCCACCTGCCAATACGTCGCCGTCAGTACGGTGTTCACGGCTCGGGCCGCAGACCGCCGCCCGGCGTCGAACAGGCCGATGACGCCCGACAGGAAGCCCGTGTAGTCCTTGTCCGTGGGGACGCGCACGTCGGCCGAGGATTTCGTCGCTTTTGCCATTTCGCCAGCCTAACTGCGGTGGGTCGTGGGACACAAGCACACGCGCCGAACCAGATGTCATCGACTCTTCACACGGATCCGCTTGAGTCCGCCGAGGAGTGGACCGGGCCGATCTTATCCTTTTGCAGGAACCTGCGGTTCCCGCGCCCTCCCTCCTGAGTCGAGACACTCGCTCACCCTAAGACCGCCAGTGCCAACCGCCGCCGGCGTCGGCGTCCAACCCCTCCGACTCCCTCCGGTTCAGGCTGACATGGGGACACACGCCCGCCCAGGCAACCGCACGCGAGGAGCCATCGCCGTCGGCCGTCATCGGGGCGCGGGGCTTGTGAACCCCGATGACGACCGACGGCGACGGCTGGCGATCTCCCCAACGAGATTGTCGGGACGATGTCCCAAGAATTGGGCGCGAGTACGGTCCGTGTGAATCGGCGGACTCTCGGCCTCGGCCGCGACGCATTTTCAGACCGGGCGTTCGACCGGTGGTGCGTGAACCTCCGGCCGAACCTGTTGTCGCGTCGTCATTCACCGTCGGGTCGGACGAGCGTGCGAATCGTGTCGCCGAGTTCGTCCTCCGTCAGCATCCAGTCGTCGGCCGCGAGCCGTGCCACCACGCGGAACTTGAGCCGCTGGTAGACGCCGAGAGCCGCTCCGTCGTCGCCGAGTACGTCAGCCGCCAGTGCGAGGGCGAGTTGCGCCGGCCCGCTCCCGCCGTACCCCCACTCGAAACCCGTCAGCGAGTGGCGACGGAGGTCGAGCCGCAGAGCCAGAGCGAGTTCGCCGCCGTCGGAGACGGTCACGGCGCAGCCGTCGGCCGTCCGGCGTCCGGTATAGGTCTTCATGGTAATGTCATGATGGTAATGAGTTTGAAATGGCGAGAGGTCCGGTGGTGCAGGACCAACCTCTCGCGTGTCGTCTCGGCGATCGGGACCGGGAATCGGCCCGTCGCCGTCGTGTCACCTCGTCCGCCTGTCGTCAGGCGGCCAGGGCGAGCAGACTCCCGGCCTGAACGTCCAGGGCCGCCCGGTCGCCGGCGTATTCCACCTGCCCGGCGAGCCGCGTGAGCGCGTCCACTAGGGCGAAGATGGTGAACCGACCCCCGGCCGCCATCTCGACCGCTTGCTTCGCCAGCCCGCGACTCAGCCCGTGCTTGGCCAGCGCCTTCATCACCTCCTCGGCGTCGCTGCCGAGTTTCTCCCGCATCGCCTTCTTGATCACCGCCGCGAACCCGTCCCGACGCTCGTCCCGCTTGGCGACGAGGGCTTCGACGTGCCGGCGGATGTCGTCCAGCGCCGTGCCCACCCGAGCCGTGTGCTTCCGGGTGAAGTCGATCACCTCGACCGCGTCCCAGACGATGTGGTTCGCGCACACCTTCTGGAACCAGAACGTCTGAATGCCGACCGACCGCTTGCCCACCTCCGAGTTCCAGACGAAGAAGCCGGGGGCGAACGCCTCCCCGTCGATCTCCGCCCAGCCGGATGGATCGATCAGGAAGCAGAACAGGTCCTGCTCCCCGCAGTAGAGTCCCGTCGCCCCGTTGAACCCGGCCTGGGGCGGCGTGAAGTCGGTCGCGTACTCCTTCAGCATCCCGACCAGGTCGGCGTTGTGCAGCCGCGTGTACGCCGTCCCATTTGGCAGTATTGCAATATCGTTCTTCACTTCGGCGGAGGAAACCGAACTGACAACTCCGAGATTGCCTGCAAAATGAGCGGCTTTGCCGTCTTGAGGTACTTGAATGGGATGAACGAGGTCGGCCGGATATATGTTGCTCCCTGTTTGATCCAGGCGTGCGACAGATGACTCTCGCCCCGCTTGGCGTGTAATTCGTGGGTGAGTCGCCAGACGGCCGGGTAGCTCTTTGCGAACCGGGAAGTCGGTTCCTTTACGAACGAACCGACCTTGCCCAACTCGTAGTTCCCGATGGCCGAGTCTCGCCCGGACAGCGCCGCGAGGAGCGAGTCGTTGAACACATCCATTGCGTTCACCCAGGCAGTCACATCGACCGCCGAGTACGAATTGCAGAACACCGCCTGCCGCTCCGCGACCTTGTAGTCCTTGCCGAAGAACATCACCCAATCCATTGCCGGTGTCTTCTTCCCAAGGAGCCGCTCGAAACTACGAGTGATCCCACACACGCGACCCTTTCCGGACGGGATGAGGCCGAACTCCTCCAGCACGGGTCCGGCGGCGGCGTGCATCAGTTCCGGTGCGGCGACCGGCTCCCCGCTCGTAGCCAGGTGGACGGCGGCGGCGATTGCCACGTCGCTGACGGGATCGGCCAGTTTCTCCACGAGCAACTCGGTGAGTTTGCGATGACCGATACTCCGTTGATGAAGTTCGGCGACCATGACTGACCGCGCCCACCACTCGGGCAGGTGGCGAATCGCCCATTCTATCTGTGCTGTGGTGAAGAGTTCGCGGCGAATGCCCCACCGCCCCAGGGCGGCGAGGTGGTCCGCCGACCGTAGCTCTTTCGGGGTCCAGTGTCTCTGGACATAGTCGTCGAGTTCTTTCAGTCTGTCGGCGTCCAGCCGCCCCTCGGCGGTGTCGAGCAACTCGGCGATCATCGCCGCGTAGATCGGGTTGGTCCGCAACTGCTTGACGAGCCAGCCGGCGACTTCAGCGGGCAAGCGGTCGTACTTGCTGAGGTAGCGGAGTACCTCCGCGTACAGGAACGGGTGGTGGTCCAGGATGCGGATGAGGCGGAGGGTCAGTCGCTTCCGCGGTTCCGCCCGCGCAAGCAGGAACTTGAACTCGGTCGCGTCGCTGACGCGAAACCGCGGACTTAACCGGTTGAGCCGGGCGGCGAGCGCCCGCTGGTTCACCTTCTCGGCGTCCAGGTCGAGTTCGGCCGTCTCCGGCTTGCTCACGGTCTTCAGTTCTTCCTCGATGTCCGTCACTTTCCGGATTGCGATCTTTGCCGCTTGAGGGAAGAGACCAACGTCTTTGCTCAAGTAGTCGAGCTCGGCGACCGCCCGTCGTAGGTCGCCCTCGGTCCTGGCGAACAGCCGGATGTCATCGACGTAACGGAGATAACGGACCTCGTCACGTGCCGTCCGGCCGGCGTCGAAGTGTTGAAGAACCACCTCGGCCAGCAGCCCCGAACTGAGCGGACCTTGTGGGATGCCATGACCGTGATAGATCCGCGTCTTCCGTTGGGTGGCCGTCCAGTGACCGAGGCACCGGAGCAGGAGACGGGTAAAGTCGATGTCGCAGCCCAGACCGGCCAGAAAGTGCCGCAGAACCTGGTGGTCCACGCTGTCGTAGAACGCGGTCAGGTCGAAGCTCGCGGTGTACTTGTATCCCTCGCCGAACACCTTGCGGGCCGCCCGGTTCATCTCCCGATACCCGTTCTGCCACTTGCGGTAGAACCAGACGGACGACTTGCCCGCGTAGATGTGGCTGAACACCTCCGAAAAGTGCCGGTCTCGAACGCGAGGCGTGAGGCGTGAGGCGACGATGTTTACCATCGCTTGGTAGACGATTTGGTCTTCGACGGTCAGCAAGCTGTACGGCCGTAGCCCACCCGATTTCTTCGGGAAGTGAATCTTGCAAGCGTGAGCGGGTTCGTAAACGCCCCGAATCAGGCGGTCACGCAAGCCATCAATGAGGGCGTCATCAGCGATCTTGTAGTTGGCGTATAGTGCCCGGAAGTAGCCCTTGTAAGCGGCCTCCGGGTTGCTCTGAACCCAGCGCCAAGCGCGGTTCATGTTCTCGGCGTTGAAAACTTGATTCAACAAAGTCACGGGCGAACCTCTATAGGGGTTACGCAGTAAGCACTCGATTCGCCTTGCGCTAAAGGGCTGGCGGGCCTACGATTGACTCATGAGCGAGCCCAAGGTCCACCC
>JAYTSV010000079.1:0-26955 GCA_043745465.1 Fimbriiglobus sp. | reverse complement strand
TTTTGCAGTGACATAGCTATGTCACTGAGTTAGGGCTGAGTTCTTGAGGGCCATTCTGACACTCGTGCCGGAAAATAGTGCGCAAATCGCTTGTTTTTTCGTAGTGAACATCCGCTTTGTGGCCGTGAACGCGTACGTACCGCACACGCTACCCACTCGGGCTACCGCGTTGCCGTCACCGGCTACCTGGGAAACTTGGGCGTGAATCACAAAACCCCTAACGGCGTCTTGTTCATGGGTTCCAAGGTGCGGTTCGCCGACATCGTGGACGGCACCTCGAACACACTTCTGGCGGGCGAGCGTCCTCCCAGCCCGGATTTTTGGTTCGGTTGGTGGTACGCCGGCGCGGGCGAGGCCGGGACTGGGGCGGGCGACATGGTGTTAGGTGCCCGCGAATTGAACGTCAATGCCAGCACTTACACGGCGGCGTGCCCGGTCGGGCCGTACTCCTTCAAGCCGGGGAAAATTCAAGAGATGTGCGACGTGTTCCACTTCTGGAGCCTCCACGACGGCGGTGCCAACTTCTTGTTTTGCGACGGGTCGGTGCGGTTCCTGACGTACTCCGCCGACTCGATCCTGCCGGCGCTGGCGACCCGGGCCGGCGGCGAGATCGTCTCCCTCGACTGATGCGCGACGGGACGCACGGCGAGGTCGCGTTCACGTGGGTCGCCGAGTCATCGACGCCGCGCGGGGTCAACCCCCGCACGGCGTTCGCGTTTTGCCCGGTCCGCCGGCGTTCGTTCATCCCGTGGCCAGGGCGTAGGCGAGTGCGACGGCGGTCTCGAACTCGTTCAGGTCGATCCACTCATTGACGGTGTGGATGTCGTGCTGGCCCGCGCCGAAGGTCACCGTCGGGATGCCGTGCTTGGCCATCCAGTTGGCGTCCAGGCCGCCGTTGGTGACGCGCAGGTTCGGCTCCAGGCCCAGACTGCGGACGGCCGCGGCGGCCCGGACCACGACCGGGGCGGTGTCCTTCAGGCGGAACGGCGCGTAGTCCGGGCGGAGGGTGAACTTGACCTTCGCCGGCTTGCCCTGGTCGTCGGTCACGCGGCCGGCGGCGGTCGTGAACGCGGCCTTGTAGGCGGCGGAAATTTCGCGGACGAACTTGGGGTCGTGGCTGCGACTCTCGCCGCGGACGTGGGCGTAATCGGTCACGACGTTGGTCGCGTCGCCCGCCGTCCGGCCGTCCGGTCCGCCGACCGAACCGACGTTGCTCGTCCCCTCGCGGCCGTCCTTGACGACCTTGCCGAAGTAGCCGTTGGCGTGGACCTCGGCGAGCGCCAGCGCGACGACCATCGTGGCGGAGACGCCCTTCTGCGGAGCGACCCCGGCGTGCGCTGCTTTGCCGCGAATCTCGACCTCCCAGCGGTCCGCGCCGACGGCCCCGACGATCACGTCCCGGGCCTGCTTGCCGTCGAAGTTGAAGCCCATCGCCACGCCGCCCAGGTCGGCGGGGTCGAGGTGCCGCGCCCCGTACAGCCCGCTCTCCTCGCGGACCGTGAACAGCAGCGTCAGGGGCGGGTGGTCCGGCTTGCGGGCGATCAGTTCGGCGGCAAGGCTGACGAGCACCGCGCACCCCGTGCGGTTGTCCCCGCCGAGCGCCGTCGGCGCGTCGTTGACGACCTTCCGGCCACTGATGCGCGGCGCGGCCCCGGCGCACAGGGGGACCGTGTCGAGGTGCGCCATGAACAGCAGCGGCGGCTCGGCCTTGCGGGTGCCGGTGCCGGGGAGTTGGACGATGAGGTTGCCGGTCTGCGTCGGCAACGGGATGCGGGCGTTGGCGTCGTCGAAGCGGACGAACTTCGGCGCGACCCCGGCGGCCTTGAGCGCGAGTTGCACCTCCTTGGCGATCTTCGCCTCCTCGCCGGTCGGCCCGCGGACCGCGAGGAACTGCATCAACCGCCCGACCGCCGCCACGTCCGTTGCCATGCCAAAACCCCCTACGCGCGAGTGTGCGAGAGAACCAGTTTACGACATCGCTTGCCCGGCCCGCCACGCGGCCTACACCAATTCGCGTCCGCACGGCTCCACTCCCCCACTCGCAAAGGGCATCGCTCATGGGCTTCCACCAGACGACGGCGCACAAAAACGGCAAGGGCAGCTTCCACCAGGTCGGGCTGGTCCGCGGCCAGTTCGGCAACATTCCCGAGGCCCCGTGGCTCAAGTTCGTCGCCGAGAGTGGCTTCGACGGGTGGGAGGAAGCGAGTTGGGAACTCGACCTGCGGCAGTGCGACACCGACGCCGGGGCCGCCGCTTATGCGAAGCAGCGCCACGCCACCGCGCAGAAGCACGGCCTCGAAATCTTTACGGTCGCCGTCCACCTCCAGGGGCAAGTCCTGGGCGACGAGCCGAGCGCCAAGACCTTGAACTTTTGCGCCGGCACTGGCGCGGCCAAGGCGGCGTACAAGGCGTGGCGCGCGGCCGGAAACGGTCCGCCGCGGCACGACCCGTACTTCGTGCCGGCCGAGGTGGCGAAGCTCGTCCACGAGGAGGCGACCAAGGACCTGCTCGCGGCCGTGCGGTACGCCGGACACCTGTCGAAGTTGCAGGGCCGCAAGGTCGCGCTGCCCGGGTTCGTCGGCAGCCCGGCCAACTGCTGGAGCCACTGGTTCCTCTTCCCGCCCCTGCCGACCGAGATCGAAGGCTACAAAATCCCGGACGTGCGCGACCTGTCGCTCGACCTCCTCGTCGAGCGCTTCGGCCCCGTCTGGAAGCTGTGCAAGGAGTACGGCGTCACCTACGACCTCGAGTGCCACCCGTCCGAGCGGGCGATGGGCGACCTCGAAAGCGCGGCCGACTACCTGAACCACATGCACAAGGCCGGCTTCGAGGGGACCGTCGGCTTCAACCTCGACGGCTCGCACCTCGAGTGGCAAAACGTCAGCGTCGTCCAGTTCATCCGCGAGTTCCACCACGCCATCCACTGCGCCCACGTCAAGGGCGTGCAGGTCGAGCGCGAGCACACCCGCGGCGGCCGGCTCGGCGGGCACCGGAACATGGGCCACTGGACCAACGGCTGGAAGTTCGTCACCGCCGGGACGGCCCGGGACGCCAACAGCCTCGAAGAAATTTTCATCGAGTTGAACCGGGTGGGCTACGACGGCGCGGTGTCGATCGAGTGGGAGGACAACGACGCCGACCAACTCGCCGGTGCGAAAGCGGCCCTGGCGAACTGCCGCAAGAGCGACCTGCCGCCGTCCGGGATGAAGCACGACGAGATGCTGAAGGGGTAACTGCGTCGCGGTACAATGCCGGGAGTCCCACACTCCCGGCCATTTTCAGGAGGGGCCGTCATGGCCGAGCCGACCGACGAGCAACTGCGCGAGTACGCCGCGAAACTGCCGGACTTGTACCGGGAGACTTTCGAGGCGTTCTACCGGATGGAGCCGAATAGGCACGATGGTGCTCCGCTGCGTGGCGTGAGTCTCGTTGAGGAGGTCGCCAAGTCCTGTGACTACGCGGAGTCGGAGGTCGCCCAGGCTCTGGACGAGTTGATCGTCCACAAGTTTCTGCTGCGAGCCGGCTACCCGGCACCGATTTACCTACCGACAGCCCTCGGCGAGCGATTGATGACGGTCGTTACCGGGAAGCGGCCGCGCAAACGCGGCGCGCCCCCGCTTCCCAAACCGACCTGGAAGTGACTGCCAATGCTATGGCAGGTCACTTCGTTCCCGCGGTGTAGTCACCACGCTTTCCTGTCGCACTGCCAGGAGGACCGCGATGCGCTGGTCCTGCCGGTTTACGAGCAGTTGGTCACTCGTGGAGTTACCCCGTGGCTCGATCAAGAGGACTACTACTACGGCCGTTCCTCGCGCAACGCCCTCCGCGACGGCGTGCTCCGGTCTCGCCACGTCGTGTTCTTCGTCACTGACGCGATGCTGACGAGTGCCCGCGGGTGGTGCGTGCTCGAATTGGCGTTGGCGGAGTTGATGGAAGACAACTTCCAAGTTCCCGGCGGGCAACTCGCTCACGTGATTTTGCCGCTTTTTTTGGTGCCGCAAGCGGACGAAAGGTTGCCCCGCACAGTCTGGCAACTCCTGCGAGATCGAGGCCACTTTCACGACGGCGTGGGCGACCACGTCGAGTGGTGTGTCGAGGCAATCGTTGGTTTCCTGATCCGGGAACAAGAGTTGAGCCGTGAGGCCGGCCGCCTGGCGAAAGTAAACCCGGAGTTGGTGGTGCTACCGAACGCCGTTCCCGGTTTACTCGACCGTGTCATCCGGTATCACCCGCGGAAGATTTGACCCCGACTCTATTATCCGTCGTCGTCGTGCTCGACGCCGCAGCACGACTGGGTCGCGGCGATCCATTCTTCGAGCGTGATTTCCGGCTCCGGCGGAGGCTCAGGTAGCGGCGGGGGTGGGGCTGGGGTCGGGTCGTCGGTGGGCATGGAAACCTCGGGCAAGGGAACGTCTGGTGTCGAATGGGTGGTGACGTGCCGCCCGTTACTCGGCGTCGTAGGCGACGATCTTAGCGTCGTCGCGGAGGTAGATTTTGCCGCCGACTAAGACCGGGAGTGCCCAGGTGCGCGAGCCGGTCAGGACGCCCGGGAGTTCGCCGCGGAGCGTGAACTCCTTGGGGTCGGCGTCGGCCAGGAAGAGCGTGCCGGCGTGCGTCAGGCCGAGTAACTTGTCGCCGGCCAGGACGACGCAGCCCTTGGCGACCGGCTTGTTCGCGCCGTCCCGGGCCTCCCAGCCTTCGACGACTTCGCCCTTGCGCAGGTTGACGCACTTCAACTCGTCGCCGTCGTAGCCGTACAGGTAGCCGCCGCGGGACACGCAGTTCGAGTGGTGGTTCTGCATGACGCGCCTCGGCCGGAAGTAGACCGTCTCGGCCTTGAAGGCGTCGCCCGATTTGACGACCCGGAACAGCCCGCAGCCCTTGGCGTAGGCCGACGAAATGAACACGTAGTCCTCGACGGCGATCGGCGTGGCGATGTTGCCGTTGAACTGCGTGGCCCACGGCACCGACCAGAGTTCGCGCCCGGTGTCCGCGTCCGCACCGACCATCTTCGAGCCGCCGACCGCGACCACTTGCGCGACACCGCCGAGGGTGGCGACGGTCGGCGAACTGTACCCGAGCGGGTCGCCGGGGGTCCGCCAGAGTTCGGCCCCAGTCTCGCGGTTGAAGGCGACGAGCATGGCGTCCTTGGCCCCGGGCTGGACGATGACCGCGTCCCCGTACACGACCGGCGAGCGGGACACCCCCCAGGTCGGCCGCGGCGCGCGGAACTCGCCGATGAGGTCGTGCTTCCAGGCGACGGCTGCCGCCGCCCCCTTGGCCGGGATGGCGATTGCGACGAGTTGTCCGTCGGCCGTGACGGCGAACACGCGGCCGCCGGAAATCGACGGGGTGGCCCGCGGGCCGTTGGCGAAGTTGGAGTCGATGCCGCTGTAATCGACGGGGATCGAGACGCTCCATTCGATCGCGCCCGTGCCCTTGTTCAAGCCGAGCACGCGCTCGACGCCGGCGGCGTAGTCTTGCGTCACGAGCAGGTCGCGGACGACGGCGAACGACGAGTGCCCGCCGCCGCACGGTATCGACCACAGCAGTTTCGGCGGCTTCGCGGCCCAGTCGGTGCGGAGCGGGCCGGCCGGGGCGCGGCCGTCCCGCGTCGGCCCGAGCCACTGCGGCCAGTCGGTGCCGCGCGTCCCTTCAGTGAGTGGCGCGGCGTCCAGTGCGGCCAACTCCACGGGGTCGGCGGACTCGCGGTCGAGTAGCCCCGGCACCAGTTGCGGCGCGAACTTACTCAAGACCACGAAGCCGCACAGGAGCACGACCAGCACGAACCCGAAGGCGACGGACAGGGACCGGCGGCGCGTCATGCGAACTCCTTAGAAGAGCGGTGAAATCAGGCGACGAGGGCCAGCGACTCGCGGGCGGCGCGCAGGGTCGCGTCGATGTCGGCGTCGCTGGTCGCGCCGCTGATGAACGCGGCCTCGAACTGGCTGCACGGCAGGTAAATGCCGCGGTCCATCATCGCCCAGAAGAATCGGCCGAACTTCGCCGCGTCCGCGGTCGTCGCCGTGGCGAAGTCGGTCACCGGCGTCGGCGTGAAGAAGAAGGTCCACATGCTCCCCACGCGATTGATCGTGTGCGGCACGCCGAGGGCCGCGGCGATCTCGCCCAGCCCGGCGACGAGTTTCGCCCCCATCGCTTCGAGCCGGGCGTAGGGCGGGGCGGCCTTCAACTCGGTCAGCGTGGCGATCCCGGCGGCCATCGCCACGGGGTTGCCGGACAGCGTCCCGGCCTGGAAGATCGGGCCGGCCGGCATGACCTTCCGCATCACGTCCGCCCGCCCGCCGTAAGCCCCGACGGGGTAGCCGCCGCCGATGATCTTGCCCAGGGCCGTCATGTCCGGCTCATCCCCGAGGAGTTCCTGCGCGCCGCCGTAAGCGAGGCGGAAGCCGGTCATCACCTCGTCGTAGATCAGCAGCGCCCCGTGGTGCCGCGTCAGCCGCCGCAACTCGGCGCGGAACTCGGGGGTCGGCACGATCAGCCCCATGTTCCCGGCGACCGGTTCGACCATGACGCCGGCGATCTCGTCCCCCTGGGCGGCGAACACGTCGCGGAGTTGCTGCACGTCGTTGTACTGCAAGATGAGCGTGTCGCGGGTGCCGCCGGCCGGGACGCCGGGAGAGTTCGGCACGCCCAGCGTCAGCGCGGCCGATCCGGCGGCGACGAGGAAGGCGTCGAAGTGGCCGTGGTAGCAGCCGGCGAACTTGACGAACTTGTCCCGCCCCGTGGCTCCCCGTGCGACCCGCACGGCCGACATCGCCGCCTCCGTGCCGCTGGACGTGAAGCGGACCATCTCGATCGACGGTACGGCCTCGATGACCAACTCGGCGAGTTCGCTTTCGAGTTCGCACGGGGCACCGTAACTGGTGCCGCGGAGCATCGTCGCGGCCGCCGCCGCGCGAACTTTGGGGTGGGCGTGGCCCAAGATCATCGGCCCCCACGAGCCAATGAAGTCGAGGTACTTGTTGCCGTCGAGGTCGTGCAGGTACGCGCCCTCGGCGCGGTCGATGAAGATCGGCGACCCGCCGACGGCCCCGAAGGCCCGCGCCGGGCTGTTGACGCCGCCGGGGATACTTGCCTTGGCGCGCTCGAACGCCGCGAGGGACTTCGGGCGGTGAACGGTGGTTGCGGTCATGCGGCGCGGCTCCGGGTCACTTCGGGATCGATTCGAGGAGCTTCGCGGCCCGCGCCAGCAGCGGCTTGTACGCCTCCGCGGACTCGTCGGCGTACAGCGTCGTAATGTCCCGGCAGGCGTTGCGGATGACCCGCTTGGCCGGGCCGGGGTTTTCGGTGCCGTCGAGGGCTTTCGCCCGGGCTTCGAGTTCGCCGAGTTTGGCCGCGAGTCCCGCCAGCCGGTCCTTGGCGTCCTGCTCCTTGTCCTTCGGCTCTGAGCTTTTGCCCACTCGCTCCGCGCCGATCAGCGCCCAGACTCGTTGCCCGGGGTCGGCGGCCGTCAGCTTGACGAGCTGCTCCCACTTGGCCCGGGCCTTCGACTTGGCCCCGAAGTCTTCCAGTTTGAGCGCGGCGAAGGCGAGTTCGTCGGGCTTTCCGGTCTCGCCTGCCCGGGGGACTTCGTTCCGCCGCTCGGTCTCAATCTCCTCGCGGAGTTTCATCACGGTGGCCGGGGCCAGGGTCTGGATGTCCGTCAACCGCTTGTCGGCGACCCAGCCCAGGCGGCAGCGGTTGACTTCCTCCTCGGTCGTCAATTTCGCCGGGTCGGGCTTCGGGGCTTTCTCCTTGACCTTGGCCCACAGGTCGGCGGCCCGCTTCAATTCCCCGGCGACCTCGGCGTCGATGGCCTGCATCGCCAGGGCGTAGCCGTCCGGGTCGAAGCCCTCGGCGTTCGTCATCTTCGCGGAGTGCCGCTTCACGAGCGCCGCGGCGGCGACCGTTTCGTTCTCGGCGATGAACAGCCCGCGGGCCTTCTCGACGGACGGATCGGCTTTCCCCCCGTGCGCTTCCAGGAAAGCCTTCGCCGCGTCGCGCCGACCGTCCGGGGCGGTCGCCTCGACCTTGGCGAACGCCGCCTCGACCGACTCGGTGCGGAACACGTTGCCGAAGAGGAGGTAACCGCCGACGGTCAGGACCGCCAACAGCCCCAGGGCGACGGGCACCGCCCGGACCCACGGCCGCTGCCCGAGCGGCGTGGGCTTCTTCTTTTTCTTCTTGCGCTCGCCGCCGCGCAGGGACTTGGCCGCGTCCTTATCCGCCGCATCGACGGGGGCCGACCCGACCGGCCGGTCCACCCGCCGGGCGTTCGCCACCTCCGCCCCGACCGACTGTTGGGCCTGCACCTTCTCCTCGATTTCGGCCAGCATCCGGCCGACGGTCGCGGCGTCGAGCGGGCGGTTCGCCTTGTCCTTTTCGAGCAGGAACATGATCAGGTTGTCGAACCAGACCGGCAGGTCGGGGACGAGTTTGCGCGGCCGGACCGGCGTCTCGCCGACGTGCTTCATGAACATGTCGATGCTGCTCTCGCCGACGAACGGCTTCTTGCCGGTGACGAGTTCGTACAGGCAGATGCCGAGCGAGTACAGGTCGGACTTCGGGCCGAGGGTCTTGTCCCCGCGGCACTGCTCGGGCGACATGTACGCGGCGGTGCCGATGGTGCTGTTGGCCCCGGTCAGGGCCGTCACGTCCGTGTCCTTGGCGATGCCGAAGTCGGTCAGCTTGAGCACCCCCTGGCGGGTGACCATGAGGTTCGACGGCTTCAAATCGCGGTGGACGATGCCCTTGTCGTGGGCGTGCTGGAGGGCGTCGCACAGTTGCTTACCGTACTGCACCACGTCCTCCCAGGCGAGGGATTGGCGGCGGGCGAGCACCTTGTCCAGAGATTCGCCGTCCACGTACTCCATCGCAATGAACGGCGTCTTGCGGTACTTGCCGACGGCCAGCAGGCGGACGATGTGCGGGTGCTTGAGCTGCTTGAGGATCGCCGCCTCGCGGTCGAACCGGGCCATCGCGCCCTCGTTGCCGAGCAGCCCCATCGAGACGATCTTGATCGCCACGGGCATGGTCGCGCCGCCCTCCTTGGCGTACTTGGCCTTGTACACGGTGCCCATGGCCCCGCTCCCGAGTTCCTTCTCGACGGTGAACGGCCCGATGGTTTCGCCGACCAGCATCGCGGTGTCCTGACTCAGGCCGGGGGAGGGGCGGGAAAGTTACAGTTTAGTCAGCTCGTACCCGAAGGTCGCCGCGACGGCCGCGTTGGTCACCTTGCCGGCCCGGACGTTGACCCCCTGGGCCAGGCCGGCGTTGTCGGCCGCGGCCCGGTCCAGTCCCTTGTTGGCGAGCTGCATCACGTAGGCCAGGGTGACGTTGGTCAACGCCTGCGTGCTGGTCCGGCCGACCGCCCCGGGCATGTTCGTGACGCAGTAGTGGACGATGTCGTCCACGATGTACGTCGGCTTGGCGTGCGTCGTCGGCTTGCTCGTCTCGAAGCACCCGCCCTGGTCGATGGCCACGTCGATGACGACGGCCCGGGGGAGCATCTGCTTCAAGTCCGCGCGGTTGACCAGCCGGGGTGCCCGCGCCCCGGGGATGAGGACCGCGCCGATCACCAGGTCGGACCGCCGCAGGCAGTCGAGGACGTTGTGCCGGTTTGAAAATAACGTGGTCACGTTGGGCGGCATCACGTCGTCGAGGTAGCGGAGCCGGTCGAGGTTCACGTCGAGCAGATACACGTTCGCGCCGAGTCCGCCGGCGACCCGCGCGGCGTTGGCCCCGACGATGCCGCCGCCGATAACTGTAACCGTCGCCGGGGCGACCCCGGGCACGCCGGCCAGGAGAATGCCGCGGCCGTCGAACGGCCGTTCGAGGTACTTCGCCCCCTCTTGAATGCTCATCCGCCCGGCGACCTCGCTCATCGGCGTGAGCAGCGGCAGGCCACCGCGGGCATCCTTGATCGTCTCGTAGGCGACGGCCGCGATCCCGGACTTCATCACCGCGTGGGTCAGTTCCTCGTCCGCCGCGAAGTGGAAGTAGGTGAACACGGTCTGCCCGGCGCGGAGGTGGGGCCACTCCTCGGGCAGCGGCTCCTTGACCTTGACGATCAGGTCGGCGTGCCGCCACACGTCGACCGCGGCGGCGACGATCTCGGCCCCGCACGCGGCGTACTCGTCGTCCATAATGCCGCTGCCGACCCCGGCGTGGGCCTGGATGAGGACGCGGTGCCCGGCCTTGGTCAATTCCTCGACGCCGTTCGGCGTCATGGCGACCCGGTACTCGTCGCCCTTCACTTCTTTCGGCACGCCCACGATCATCGCACGCCTCGCCTTCGACCTGGTAGGTAGCAGTAGATCATTGTCGAACCCGGCCGGCGCAAATCAAGCCGCCGGCGGCTGCGACCCCTCGCCCCGAACGACTGCGCGGTCCACCGGCCGGGTATTGCGGCCGTCGGATCCGCGGGAGGACCGACGCGCCCCGGCGGCGAATTCTTGACCGTGCCGACCGCTCCGGTATGGTAGGGCCATGAGCAATTCGCCCGACATTTACGCCCCGCCCCGTCGCGTCGAATCGCTCGCCGACTGTTGGTTCTACCACACGACCGACGTGCCGGGCCTCGGCACCGTTCCCGGGGATTGGGACTTGCGCGGCGGCGTGGACGATTACCTCGGTCGGATCGACTTGTCCGGTAAGCGGGTTCTGGAACTCGGCACCGCGAGCGGGTTCCTGTGCTTCGAGATGGAGGCCCGGGGGGCGGACGTGGTCGCCTTCGACTTGGCCCCCGGGGTGGCCCCGGACGTGCTCCCGTTCGCCGCCTACCCGGACCTCGGCGCGCTGACGCACGGCCTGGCCGAGTTTATGGAGAAGCTCCGCAACTCGTACTGGCTGTGCCACCGCCTCCGCGGGTCCCGCGCGAAGGTCGTTTACGGCAGCATCTACGACCTGCCGGCCGCGATCGGGCCGGTCGATGTGGCGACCTTCGGCAGCATTCTCCTGCACCTCCGCGACCCGTTCCTGGCCCTGGCGAACGCCGCCCGGTTCGCCCGCGAGGCCGTGACCGTAACGGACGTCTTCCACCAAAACGACTGGGACGCCCGGGTCCTCGGGGCGGAGTTCCTCGCCCCCGGTCCGCCCGTGCCGGTCGCGCCCCGTTCGCTCGCCGACCGGGTGAAGCGCAAGCTGTTCGGCCCGGACCCCGCTCCCGCCGCCCTGCCGCCCGCGTCCGTGCCGGCGATGGTGTTCCTGCCCGACCCGGCGGACGGCACCCTGTCCGAGCGGATGAACTCGTGGTGGCAGTTCAGCCCGGCCGCGATCCAGCGTTTCCTCGCCGTCCTCGGGTTCGGCGAGTCCGTCGTCACGACCCACACCCAGCCCTTCCGGACGGGCCACAACGTTCGGCTCTTCACGGTCGTCGCCCGGCGGACGGCCCCGATGCCGAAGCGGACCGACGGGCCGTTCCCCTGGTACTGAATCCGACGCGCGTAAATCAAGCGGCGCTAAACTTCCGGCACGTCGCGGAACGCCTCGGGCTTGCCGAACTGTGTCGGGTCGAACTGGCCGCGCAGCTCCGACTCGACCATCCGCAGGCGCGTCTCCAGTTCGCGGAGCTTCGCCGCTTGGGCCTCGATCTTCACGTCCACGTCGTCCCGCTTCTTCACCCGGGGCACTTCCGGGTAGTTCAACTGCCGCTGGAGGGCCGAGAACAGGAACAGCGGCTCGCGGCCGCGGCTGGCCTTGGCAATGCGGCCCTCGCGGTCGCCGAAGATCGGCGGCACCGCCGGCGTGTACGCCGGGAACTTCCGCCGCTCGTCCGCGACGTGCTGGGCCGACCGCAGGTAAACGAGGTCGCAGAAGTCGATGACGCCGGCCGACCGCCGCACGAGTTCGACGTAGGCCGCCCAGTCCGGCCCGTAAATGGGGTCGCCCTTGACGCTCGTTAATCCCTCGTCGTACCCCAGGCGGTTGCGCGCGATCGCCTCGAACTGGTACACGAACAGGCCGGCCCGCTCGGTCTCCTTGCCGGCGCTCTGGGCCTTGTACGCCGCCTCCCGTTCGAGGATGAGCAGTGCGACCGGCATCGTCAACTGCTGGCGGTCGTCCTCGGCCTGCTTGATGACGAACGTCTGGAACGGGGTGAAGTAGTGCCCCAGCCGCGCGAACCCGGTCGAGAGCCGGCCGGTGTGCTTCATGTCCGACGACAAGAACTCGATCGCCATCGGCAGCCGCGTGGACGGGAGGACGTCCTCGTGGATCGTGCGGAGGATTTCCTGCGACGGCACGTTCTCGGCGAGCCGTTCGCGGAAGGTGCGGAAGAAGTACGCCTGCTCCACGCACTCTTCGCGCTCGGGGGGCAGGCCATCGGCGGGGGGCGGCGTCATGCCGGTATTGTAAGCGAAACCGCGCCGGTCGTGCCGGTTCGCCCGGTGCCGGGGGCCGCGCCGCGCACGCCGGTCGGGACGGTCCCGGGGTCTGAGCCGGTTCGGCGAGGCGGGGGGCGGAGTATTCGCGGGGTTCGCGCCGGCCGCGTTTGTGCGGGGCGGATCGTCGGGCAAACTGACACACTGGATACTCCGCACCGAGCGACCCATCGGGACTTGTGATGAACTTCGTATCGCGCGTGACCGCCGCGCTCAGCGTGGCCCTGACGTTGACTGCCGCACCCGCCTCAGCGGGCCACTGCGGCCTGTGCGGCTACCCGGCCCCGTTCGTGGCCGCGGAGCAGTGCGCCCCGCCGGTCATCACCAGCCGCATCGCCTACCAACCGGTGACCGAACAGGTCAACGAGGTGCAGTACCGCGCCGTCAACCGGACCGTGATGCAGCCGCAGAACTTCACGTCGTACCGCACCGTCTACGACCAGCAGGTCGAGGCCGTGCCGTACACCGTGAACAAGCCGGTCGTCGAGTACTTCGACACCGTGCAGAAGTCCGTCGTCAACCGCACCGTGGTGGATACGCACCTGCAGGAGCAGCGGTACACCGTCAACCGCCAGGTCGTCCGCGAGGTGCCGGTGAGCGTGCCGTTCTCCACGTACCAGACGGTCGTCGATCAGCACGTTCGCCAGGTCGCCCGCACCTACAACCGGGCCGAATACTACGACTACTCGGTCGCCGTCCCGTACTCGACCAGCCGCACCGAGTACCAGCAGCACGTCCGCGAGCAGTCGTACGCGGTCAACCGCCTCGTCACCCAGGACTACCAGGAGCCGGTGTCGTACACGGTCAACCGCCCGGTCTACGAGCAGCACGTCCGCCCGGAGAATTACGTCACCTACCGCCAGGTCGTCGAGCCGTACCAGGTGCCGGTCAATTACTCGACCTACCGCACGGTCGCCGAGCAGCACGTCCGGGAGCAGCGGTACACGACCTACCGTAACGAGGTGCAGACGTACCAGGTGCCGGTCAACTACTCGACCTACCGCACGGTCACCGACACGGTGACGAACTCCGTCCCGGTGACGCGCTACAACACCGTGACCGACATGGTGGAGCGGACGCAGACGAGCTACGTCGTCGAACCGGTCACGACCTCTCGCGTCGTCGCCGTGGACGCCGGGGCCTACCAGACGGTCTCGGAGTACGTTCCGGGGCCGGTCGTGACGCGGTACAGCCGCACGCCGGGCACCTGCTCGTTCGACCCGTGTACCTGCTCGACGAGCTATTGCCCGGGGCAACTGGTCGCCACGCAAGAGCAGTGCCCCGGCCGCACGGTCTGCCGCCAGGTGTACGTGCCGAACGTCGAGTGCCGCACGGTCTGCGAGACGCACTACGTCCGCAAGCCGGTCTGCACCACGGTCCTGGTCCCGGTCTGCCGGACGGTGTCGCACACCGAGATGGTTCCGGTCTGCCGCACGGTTTGCCGGACGGTCCGGGACGACCACACGGCGATGGTCACGAAGCAGCACTGCTACCGCGTCCCCGAAGAACACGTCCAGCAGATCCCGTACACGACCTGCCGCGTGGAGCGCCAGGACCACACCGCGATGGTCGCGAAGACCCGCTGCTACACGGTCGCCGAGCAACAGACGCGGTACGTCCCGTACACGACCTGCCGGATGGTGCCCGAAACGCACACCCGCATGGTGGCCAAGCGGCACTGCTATTACGTTCCCGAGACGCGGACGGTGCAAATCCCGTACACGACCTGCCAGGTGATCCGCGAGGACCACGTCCGCTACGAGACCCGCCGGGCCTGCCGCATGATCCCCGAGACGGTGGTCCAGAACATCCCGTACACGACCTGCCGCGTCGTCAAGCACGACCACGTCCGCACGGAGGTCCGCCGGTACTGCGAGAACGTGCCCGAGCAGTGCGTCCGGTACGTCCCGGTTCAGACCTGCCGCGTCGTGCCGGAAGAGCAGTTCCGCACAGTCCGTCAGTGCAGCGTTCGGTACGTCGCCGAGCAACACTGCCGCTACGTGACCCGGTGCGTCCCCCGCTGCGAGGCCGTACAACAGTGCCGCATGGTGCCGGTCCAAGTCTGCTCGGTCGAGCCGATCACCGTTTCGCGGTGCGTCACGCGGTACATCCCCGTTTGCGTGACCGGCTGCCAGTAAAGTCCGACCTAAAGGCTAAAGCACCGGCCTCACAGCGGCCAGCTACAGAAGAATTGTCTTCTGTAGCTGGCCACTGTGAGGCCGGTCGGCTTGCTGGGTGGCTGATATCAATGGCGGGAAGCGGGTCCGGCCTCACAGTGGCTAGCACCAGAAGAATTGACCACCGCGACGCCCTCGCCGAAACCACACCGTCGGTCCGCGTGACTTCCTGCCAAAATATCCAGCGAGTTGAAGCCGTAAGTCCGTGAGTCCCCGACACCAGATGCACCGCTGGTTGCTCGTCACAAGCGCGTCCCGCGGCTGTCACTTGCGGCCTTGCAGGATGACGTGGACGCCCTTTTTGTTCGACGCGACGATGTCGAGCAGGCCGTCGCCGTTGAGGTCGGTCACCTCGAACTGCGTGCCGACGCCGGAGTCGTCGTCGATCAGGTGCGGGGTGAAGCTGGTCAGGCCGTCCTTTTCCTTCACGCACTTGATCCAATAAATGCGGGCCGGCCAGGCGCTGCCCGGCTCGCTGCGGCCGTGGCTCCACCACCGCTTGCCGGTAACGAGGTCTTTCTGGCCGTCGCCGTCGATGTCGATGAAGTGCGCGGCGTGCGTCTCGCTGCCGAGCGTCGGGAACAGGTCGTTCTTCGTGAACGTCGGGTCGCCGCCCTTTTCGTTCGCCCGCTGCTTGAACCACCAAATGCCGAACTTGTGGGCCGAGGTGCTAATCACGTCGGCCTTGCCGTCGCCGTCGAAGTCGTGGGCGAACAGGTCGGCGGACGCCTCGCCGAGGTTGGCCGGGTGGAACGTCCACGGGGTCGTGCCGTCGGCGGAGGAGGGCTGCTCCCACCAGCCGCCGGTGCAAATCACGTCGAGTTTGCCGTCGCCGTTAATGTCGCCCGCCCCGAGGCCGTGGCTGTACCGCTGGGTGCCCGGCGCGCCCTTGCCCGGTTCGGCCGGGGGGCTGACCGGGTGCAGCGTCCAGAGGGCGTAGGGGTCGCCCTTGACCGGCGTGAAGTAGGCCATCTGGCCCTGGTTACCGTCCGGCTTCGCCCCCTTCGGCTGGGTCGCCATGAGCAGGACTTTTTGCCCGGTGCCGAGCAGATCGACGTAAGCCGGGGTCTCGTTGCAGGCGCTGTGCCAGATCTCGTGCTTCCGCCAGTGCCCGCCCTTCGCCCCGGGGTTTTCCATCCAGTGGCACGGCTCGCCGGGGAAGCCGATGGTGATGAGGTCGGGCAGGCCGTCGCTGTTGAGGTCGGCAGCCCAGGCGGCGAAGACGCGGGAGTACCCCTTCTCGCCGGTGCCGTGATCTTTCGGCGGCTGCATCTCGTGCGGCGTCCAGGCCGGGGCCTCGTACCAGTGCTCGCCGGTGAGCACGTCGAGCTTGCCGTCCCCGTTCACGTCGGCGACCGCGACGCCTTCGCTGCGGAACTTGGTGTCGAGGACGGTCTTCGTCCAGGTGACGGCCCGCGGCGACGCGGCCGGCGGGGCGGGGTCCTTGGCGGCCGCAGCAGAGCCGGCGGCGAGGAGCGGGAGGAGTAACCAGAGGCGGCGGATCATGGGAGAGGCACCTGAACGGCGGCGGGGGTGGGAGCCGCGATTATCGGCGGGTGCGTCCGTGAGTGCAACGGCGAAGTGCCAAAGGCGAGCCAGGAGCGTGAGCGACTGGAGGTCGAGGCACCTCCAGTCGCTGACGCTCTTGACTCGCCGGGAACTACTTCTTGACGGCCGGCACAGGCGGGGCGGGCTCGGCTCCGATCACGCCATTGCCGCCGAGTATCCCGAAGGGGTCGAGCACTTCGGCTTTGAGGTTGCCGGGGTTGCGGTACATGTTAATGCCGTCGGTCACATACCCTGCGGGTACGGCGAGCGGTCTGTGATCCCGGCCGAAGAGTTCCTCGCTAACCTTTTTTGCAACCTTTCTGCGTTGGCCGGGCCGGTAAGATAATATACGTTGTTGAGATGCACCAATTTTAGGCCGACCATGTCGCCAAGAATTTCGAGTACTGTGTACAGACGCACATCGTCGAAGGTCGCGGTCACGAGTAACTTTTGATCGATTGAGAGGTCGGCGGGGTAATTAACAACAATATTTGCACCGGATAGCCGACGAACTTCTTTGATAGCGTCTTTAAAAGACATTTGCTCGATCGAAAGGGATACGGGCTCGCCCACAATTTGCTCAATGATGCGTCGGTGTTCGAGTTGAAGATTTTCGCGTGCGAAGTTGTCTTGGTTCGGAATACCGAGAGGCACGTAGGCCGGCCCGATGAGGATTTGGCCATTCCGGATGCGATACGTATGTCGGCCGGGGAGCTGGGCACACAAGCTTGTGAGGATGTCTGCAAGGGGTAACCCAGCCGTGTCGTGGCACGCGAGCTTTGTTTCATATAGTTTCTTGATTGCATCGGCTGACAATCCAGACGCCGCTTCGTCATTTTCGAGCGAGACGCCGAGTCGCTTGTAAGCGGCCAGGTCGAGTCGAATGTGGACATTTGACTCCTCCATAAGCTGGGTAATCGCCGCATCAAGTGTGACTATGTTAGGTAGCCTGAATTTGCTCCGTTTCGTCAAAGCAACTCGTACTGAGTGCTCTGTGTTGAACGCATCGGCCATTTCGTGTGGCTTTTGCGCATCGGGGGTCTTTGGCGCGTCCGCTTTCGCCGGCGGGGTCGCTTTCGCGGTCGCGGCCGGCGGGCCGTCGCCGTCGCCCTGGGTCAGGCCGAAGCCGGCGGTCGTCAGGAGGCCGCTGGCGAGCAGGGCTGCGGCGACGAGTTTGGTCGTGGTGGTCATGGTCGTACTGACTCCGTCCGCGAGGAGGGTGAGGGTCGTCGGGTGGCTGGCACCCGTGCCGTATTGAATCGCCGTCAACCAACTGCCGTCCGCCAGGGCCGGCCACCCGCTGGCGTCCGCCCCGAGCCGCGGCAGCGCCGCCTCGAAGCCGGCCACCGCCACCAGGCCGACGCCGCGGCGGAGGAGGCGTTGGCGCAACTTCGCCTTGGCCGCCGCCAGTCGGGAATCGACCGTGCCGCGCGGGCAGCCGAGGGCTTCCGCCGCCTCCGTGTTCGAGCGGCCCTCGACGGCGCACAGCACGAGCACGGAGCGGAACTTGTCCGGCAACGCCGCGAGTTCCTCCGCGACGATCGCCCGCTCCTCGGCCGCCGCCGCGCCGTCCGGGTGTTGCCCCGCGGCCACGTCGGCCGGCAGTTCCCCCGCCGGGTGCCGGGCGTGGTGCCGGCGGACTTTCAGCGCCGTCAGGTGGGCGACTCGCATCAGCCAGCCGGCGACCGACTCGCGGTCGCGGATGCGGCGGGCGTCCCGGGCCAGGACGTAGAAAACGACCTGGAAGGCGTCGTCCGCGTCGGCCGAGTGGCCCAACCGCGCCCGGCAGACGCCGTACACCGCCGCCCCGTGCCGGGCGACGATGGCCGCGAACGCGCCGGGGTCGCGGGCGTCCACGAACCGGGCGAGCAAGTCGGAGTCGCTGCCGGCCGGCGGCGGGGCGAGTCGCCGCGCCACGCCGGCCATCCATCGAGTGGTCATGCCAGTACGTTCCCGCGCCGGGCGAAATGCTTCACGGAATTTTCGGCGACCGGTCGGTTGCGGTCCGAGCCCCCAGAATACCCCGGCACGGCCGGCGTTGCCACAGTCTTCGGCGCGCGAAAACGCGGCCGCATTCGATAGCGCGGTGGAAGCCAGCGCTAAGAAGGCGGTTGCCACAGTCTTCGGCGCGCGAAAACGCGGCCGCCCCGGACTCGTTGAAGTCCGGGGCGGTCGCGTTGCTTTTGTTGGTGCGTTACGAGCGGAGGGTGCGGCTCAGCAACATGCCGGCGAGGAAGCCGACGAGGACCGACTGGACCGGGTACTTGCGGACCATGTTCGACAGGTCTTGCGTGTAGTGGTCGAGGCGCTCGGCGCTGGCGTCGTAAGCCTCGCCGGCCCACTTTTGGGCCTTCTCACCCGCCTCCCCGGCTTCGCTGGCCAGGTGCTTGATGGCCTGCTTCCCTTCCTGGGCGTAGTGCTCGGCCTTGTCGGCGATGGTGCCGAGGGTCGAGCCGGCCTGGTCGGCCGCAGCTTTGGCCTTGTCGCCGACCTTGTTGGCCGCGTCGTGGCCTTGTTCGACCGCTCCCTTGGCCATGTCGGCCACCTTGTCGATCCCGGACTTCACGTCGCCCTTGGTCGGCACAGTAGGCATGTTCGTCGCGTTCATCGCAGTTCCTCGAAAAAGGGGGTCCCATCACTGGGCTTCGGCGTTCCTCGCCGCGGGAGTTCGTCCCGGTCGCCGAGGTGATGACGAGCGGAGTTATGCACTTGCCGTGCCAACCGGACTGGCAACAGCAGCCTTATCGGCGACCGCAGTGCCGACGGCCGGGGTCGTGGCCACGCCCGCGAGGACGACCGATTGCCAGCCCATCAGCTCGTTGTGAGCCGCTTGCAGGGTCAGATCGACGGCGTCCGCCCCGCTCTTGATCAACTCCTCCGTCTGTCCCTCGGCCGTGTCCGTCCACCGGCCGATGAGGATTTTCAACTCGGGAAAGCGGCTGCGCAGTCGCTTGCTGGTGTACCGGGTGTGCGACACGCCGCCGGGCGGGAGCGAACCGATGAGCACCATGTGCGGGTCGAACTCGCTGACCGCGTCGGCGATCTCGGAGGCGAGGGCGCTGGCGGCGAGCGCCTTCACGTCCCACTTCTCGGGCGGCAGCGTCCGGGCCAGGGCCACCACCGTGAGGGCGTCGAGTTCGTCCCGGGCGGCGCACGTCAGCAGGCGGACGCGGTTGGGGGCGTTCGACGGCGGGGGTTCTTCGAGGTTGTTGTCGAGGGCGGCGCGGGCCGTCTTGAGGACGCGGGCTTCCGTCTCGGCGTCGAGTTCCCCGGCCTCCTTGGCCTCGCGCACCGCGACGAGTGCCGGCAGCAGGGCCTCGTCGAAGTGCTTCAACGGCGGGTCGGTCTTGAACGCCGCTTCGACGAGCCGGGTCGCGTCGTCCTCGTTCCCGGCGATCAACCGCTGATACATGAGCATCCCCGGGGACAGCGGCGGCTCTGTCCCTAGCATCACGTGGAAGAAGCTCATCGACGGGCTGTACTTACCGACCACGAGCAGGCAGGTCGTGATCGGCCCGGACAGGATCAGGCCGATCGGCCCCCACAGGAAGGACCAGAAAGCCGCCGACACGAGCAACGCGACTTCGCTCGCCCCGAGGCTCTTGCCGTACAACTTCGGCTCGACGGCGTTGTTCGAGAACAGTTCGAGGCCGCCGAACAGGCCCAGGACGATGAGCGGTTGCGTCCACCCGTCCGACACGACGGTCGTGAAGAACAGCGGCGGCAGGATGCCGATCCAGGTGCCGATGTACGGCACGTACCGCATGATGAAGCCGATGAACCCCCACAACAACGAGTACTGAATGCCGGCCGCGAACAGCCCGAACGAGACGATCAGGCCGAAGGTCGCGTTAACCAGGAACTGCATGAGCAGATAGTGGCTGATGCGCTGCGAGGCGTCGTCGGCGGCGCGGGTGGCGGTCGTCATCTGGCCGTCGCCGATGAGCCGCAGGACGCGGTCGCGGAGGTCGTCCTTGGCGAGCAGGATGAACACGACCAGGACGAACGAGAACGCGGCCAGGCCGAACGCCTCGGTCGCCGGGCCGACGATGAAGTTCAGGCGGTTGAACCACGACGGCCGGGACGGCGCGAGGACCACGTCGGCCGGTGCCCCCGCCGGCTTCTCCGGGTCCGCGCCGAGGACCGCCTCCTGGATCTCCTTGATCATCTTGCCGAGGCCTTCGTCCGAGTCGCCGCCCGAGAAGTTCGCCTTGAGTTGCTCGATCTTGACCTTCACCTTTTCCGAATTGGCGACCATCGTTTTGCTCAGCGACGAGAGCTGCTGGGTGATGACCGCGCCGGTGCCCAGGAAGGCCAGGAGGGCCACGGCGACGACGATCAACACCGACGGCGTCCGGCCGAGCCGCCGCCGTTCCAGGATCGTTACGAGCGGGTTCAAGACGAAGGCGAAGAAGACGGCCATCGCCAACGGGATGAACACCGTCTGTGCCCAGTACAGCATCCCGAGGACGAACGCCACTGTGACGACCGTCGAGAGCGTGACGAGGGCGCGCTGCCAGGGTAACTTACTCGGCGGAACGTGTTGGCCGTTAATCATGGCAGGTCCGAGGGTGTGGATCAGGGTTGGCAGGACGACGCGGATCAAGCAAGCGCAATGCCACCCCGACTCGGCCGCGGCGCGGGGTGTGCATCACCGACAGTCGCTCACGCCCACGAACCCACGCCCAAGGCCGGACTATGGCAAGTTTGCGCACCATTTATGAACTCCTCCGCGACACCGTCGAAGCGTTCATCGACGACAACTGCCCCCGGTTGGGGGCCGCACTGGCGTTCTACATCACACTGTCGCTCGCGCCGATGTTGTTAGTCGTCATCGGCCTGGCGGCAACGGTCTACGGTGGCGACGACGCGGCCCGGGAGGCGGCCCGCGACGGCGTCGTCGCCAAGACTGCGGAACTCGTCGGGCAGGAAGGTGCCCAAGCGGTGGAAGCGACCCTCTCGAACAGCAAATCTCAAAAGAGCGGCGTCCTCTCGGCCGTGATCGGGGTCGTGACCGTACTCATCGGGGCGACGGGCGTGTTTACCGAACTGCAAGACTCCCTGAACTCAATCTGGAAAATCGACCCCCCGCCCAAGACCCCGACGAACGCCTCGTTCCTCGCCAAAGCTTGGGCTCAGGTCCGCAACCGGCTGTTGTCGTTCTCAGTCCTGTGCGGGCTGTCGTTCCTGCTCCTCGTGTCCCTGGCCGTGAACGCCGTCATCAGCGGGCTGCAGCGCTGGATGTCCGGCCACCTCGGCGAATCGGCCCTCCTCATGCGCGTCGTCGATTTGACCCTCTCGGTCGGCCTCGCCACGCTACTCTTCGCCATGATTTTCAAAATCCTGCCGGCCCGCAAAATCGCCTGGGGTCGCGTCGCGTTGGGGGCGTTCGTGACGGCCGTCCTCTTCAACGTCGGTAAAGTCCTCATCGGCCTCTACCTCGGGAAGACGGCCCCCGGGTCGGCCTTCGGCGCGGCCGGGTCGGTCATCGTGCTGTTGGTCTGGATCTACTACTCGACGCAAATCCTGCTGCTCGGGGCCGAGTTCACCAAGGTGTACACGAAGCGGTACGACGGGATGCCGGCCCCGGAACCGGAAGTCCAGGGCTGACACTTGCGGCACGCGATGTGCTTGACTCGTCGTGTGAAACGACCGCCACCTGCCTGGAGAAACGCCATGCCACGCGACGAACGGCAGGGATTGACCCCGCCGCCCGACTACCGGGCCAACGGCAAGTCGAGCCTTCCCTTCCTCGGCCTCATCGGCGACGTGATGGGCGACGCCCGCAACCTGTTCCTCGACCACGGGGCACTGCTCAAGAGCGAAATGAAGCGGGAAGCGACGATGGCCGGGGCCGCCGGGGCCGCCGTGGCCGTCGGCGCGGTGATGACCGGGATCGGCGTCCTGCTGTTGCTCATCGGCTCCGTCTACTTGCTCGAAAACCTGACCCGCCTGCCGTTGTGGGCCTGCTTCTTCATCAACGGCGGCGTCTTCTTCCTCATCGGCGGCATCGCTCTGTACTTCGGCGTCCGCCGCATGTCGAGCCTGAACGTCGTCCCCGAACGGACCCTGAACTCCCTGAAGGAGAGTGTGCAATGCCTAGTGAATCTCCGGAGCTAATCGAGCAGCGGTTGCGTGAATCGCGCCGCAATTTGACGGCCAAAGTCGCCGACTTGGGCCGCGAAGTGTCCGACTCCGTCCACGAGACGACGGCCACCGTCCGCAGCACCATGAACTCGCTCCAGAGCGGCGTGATCGACACGTTCGCCACGCTCAACGGCGGCGTCAACGATACGATCCGGTCCGTGGTCGGCACCACGACGGACGCCATCGACGTGCGGCCGCAGATTCGAGCCAACCCCCTCGCCTGCGTCGGCGCGTCCCTCGCGGCCGGACTGGTCGCCGGGTTGCTCGTCACCCGCCGGTCGGGTCCGCATTCGATGGGTTCACACCAGTCGTTCTCGACGGCCCCGAACTCGTTCGGCGGCACGGCACCCCCGCCGTCGTGGATCGACGGCCTGCTCGATCAGGTCGCCAGTGAGGTTAAGCGCGTCGGCGGCGAGGTGATGACACTCGCCGCCGAGCAGGCGAAGCAGACCGTGTCGGCGGGCGTGCCGAACCTCGTCAATGGCTTGCTGTCCCGCGTCTCGGCCGGCGCGGAACGTCGGGTCTAGTCCCGGCTACGGCTCCGCGGCTTGCGGCGGAGCCGGTCAGTTCGGGTCGAACAGGGACGGCTTGTCGGGCTTCGACTCTTCGGGGTGCAGCTTGCCGAGGAGTTGGAACGCCTTCGCCGTGGCCGTGCGGCCGCGCGGCGTGCGGACCAGGAATTGCTCCCGCAGTAGGTACGGCTCGATCTCGTCGGTGAGGGTATCGACGGCGATGTTCATGGTCGCCGCCATCGCGTCGGCCCCCGTCGGCCCGCCGCCGAACACGTCCACGAGCACTTCCAGATAGCGGCGGTCGTTTTTGTCGAGGCCCGTCGGGTCCACTTCTTGTTGCAGCAGTGCGCGTTCGGCCAGGTCCAACGAGATCACGCCGTCGGCAGTTCCCACGGCGTAGATGCGGCACCAGTGCAGCCGGGCGTTGGCGACGCGCGGCGTCCCCCGGCTGCGCCTGGCGATCTCGACGCAGGCGGCGTCGGCGATCGTCGTGTTCAACTTGGCCGCGTTCACTTTCACGATGGTCGCCAGCTCCTCGACGCTGTAGTAGTCGAGGTGTTCGCGCATTTTGAAGCGGTCGCGCATCGGCCCGGACAGCATCCCGCCGCGGGTGGTCGCCCCGATGAGCGTGAACCGCTTGAGGTTCATGCTGATGGTCCGCGCGTTGACCCCGTCGCCCAGCACGATGTCGATGCGGAAGTCTTCCATCGCCGGGTAGATGAACTCCTCGACGACCCGCGGCATCCGGTGGATCTCGTCGATGAACAGGATGCTCGACTCCTCCAAGTTCGTTAAAAACGGCAGCAGGTCGGCCGGCTTCGACAGGGCGGGGCCGGAGGTCATCTGGATCGACGTGCCGAGTTCGTTCGGGAGGACCGTGGCGAAGGTCGTCTTGCCCAGGCCGGGCGGGCCGTCGAAGAGGATGTGGCCCATCGGCTCGTTCAGAATCTTCGACGCCCGGACGGCGATCTCCAACCGCTCGGCGACGTTGCGCTGGCCGATGACTTCTTTCAGGAGCTTGGGCCGGAGGGCCGCGTCGCGGTTCTTGTCGTCCGGGGCGGGGGAAGCGCCGAGGGTCTTTTCGCGTGCCATCGTGGGTCTCGTGGGGTGTCGAAGTATCATCCCCACTGGCGCGGCGGGCGGGCAAGCTCAGTCGGGCGAAAATGGCCTGGCGATTTCTTTTAAGAAATCCGCCGCCGGGCCGTTGTCGGGGTGCACACGGAGGTTTCGCGTGGACGACCGGGCGTGGGTGGCGGCGGCGGTGGGGCGCTTCGAGCGGCCACTGCTGGCTTACGTCCGCGGCCTGCTCAACGACCGCCACCGCGGCCGCGACGTGGTTCAGGAAGCGTTTCTCGAACTGTGCCGGGCGTCGCGGAGCGAGGTCGAGCCGAAGCTCGCCCCGTGGCTGTTCACGGTCTGCCGCCGCCGCGTGCTGGACACCTTACGCAAGGAGCAACGGATGACCTCCCTCACCGTCGAACCGCCGGGCAAGACTGCCGGGCCGGCCGAGACATTCGAGACCCGGGACGCGGCCGCCGCCGTCCTCGCCCGCCTGGCCGACCTGCCGGCGAGCCAACAGGAGGCGGTGCGGTTGCGCTTCCTCCAGTCGTTCAGCTACCGCGAAATCGCCGGCGTCATGGGGCTGACCGAGTCCCACGTCGGCGTGCTGTTGCACACCGCCATCAAGACCCTGCGCCAGACCTGCACGCTCACCCCCTTGGAGGCCCAGTCATGACCCTGCCCGAAGACCGCCTCACCGCCTACGCGCTGAACGACCCCGGCCTGACCGCCGACGAGCGCGCGACGATTGAGCTGACGCTGACGACCGACCCCGCCGCCCGGCAAGCCGTCGAAGAAACCCGCCGACTCGGCGCGCTGCTCACGACTTCCCTGACCCGCGAGCAAGTCACGCTGACCGCCGATGTCGCGGCGACTCCGGCGAAGCCCGCCCGCCGTTGGCCCGCCTACGTCGGTGGCCTGGCGAGCGGCATCGCGTTGACCCTGGCCGTCGCCGCCGGGGTGACGACTTACGGCATCGGCACCAACTCGCAGCCCCTGACGCAAAACGCGCCTCAAGCCGTGCGTGAAGTCGCGGTGGAATTGACGAACCCTGACATCGGACTCGACCCGGAAATAGTTCCCGTCGGCGACATCGGTAAGACCCCGGCGAACGACCCCGTCCTTGTCGCTGAAGCGGCGAAAGACCTTCGCGCGAAAAACGATCAGTCGCCGATCGTGCCATCGTCGCCAGAGGCAAAGTCGGCCGTAGCCATGACGCCGGTCCCGGCCCCGTCGTTCGGGCCCCTTGTAACCAACGATCGGATACCGTCGCCTGCGAAGCCGGCGGCTACAACGTCGCCTACCCCAACGGGAATGGCGGCGGCTACTGGCTTTCCAGGTGGTCTGGGCGGCCCTGGCGGTTTGAACCCGGGTAGTCCTGCCGGTGCCCCTGGATCAGGTGGCCCTGGCGGCTTCCCCGGTTCGGCCGCTCCAGCACCCGGTCTCGGCGGAAGGATGATGGGAGGCTCCAACGGTGCCCTGCCCGGCGGCTTATCCAGTGCAAACGGCTTCGGCGGCGGGGGCGGGACGCCTGGCCGGGCCTTGTCCCCCACCGACTCGTCCTCCAAAGCGAGAGAGTTCGAAAAGTTGGCCGAAGAGTCGTCCGGTGATAAGCGTCAACAGTCCGAGCAACTCGCCAAAAAGTTGAAGGACCCCGTCTTTGAAGCCCCTGACTTCGCCAAAGCCGTCCATCAGAACGTCGATTCGCTCCGCTCCGCTCAGCCCGCCCCGGCGTGGCAGCCCGACCAGCAGCGCTTCGCCGCGACCATCGAGAATCGCTTCACCAAAGTCGAGGGGCAGCAGGCGCTTTCGACGTTCGGCGTCGATGTCGATACGGCCAGCTACGCCATCGCCCGCAACTACCTCATGAACCTCAACCAACTGCCGCCGCCGAATGCGGTGCGGCTCGAAGAGGTGGTGAATTACTTCCCGTACCAGGACAAGGCTCCCGAGAACGGCGACCCGTTCGCCGTGACCGTCGAGGTCGCGCAGTGCCCCTGGAACGCCGGCCACCGGCTCGCCCGCATCGGCCTGAAGGCGAAGCCGATTGCCACCGACAAGCGGCCGCCGAGTAACCTCGTCTTCCTCATCGACGTGTCCGGGTCGATGAACGCCCCGGACCGCCTGCCGCTGGTCAAGTCGTCCCTGAAACTGCTCATCAACCAACTCGGCGAGAACGACCGCGTGGCGATGGTCGTCTACGCCGGGACCACGGGGATCGTGCTGGACAGCACCAGCGCCGCCCGCAAGGACTTGATGCACGCCGCGCTCGACCGCCTCGAAGCCGGCGGCTCGACCAACGGGGCCGGCGGCATCCAGGACGCCTACGCCGTGGCCACGCACCACTTTATCAAGAACGGCACCAACCGGGTCATCCTCTGCACCGACGGCGACTGGAACGTCGGCACGACCAGCACCGAAGCGCTCGTGTCGATGATCGAGGAGAAGCGGAAGACGAACGTCTTCCTCAGCGTGTTCGGCTTCGGCATGGGCAACCTGCGCGACGAGATGATGGTCAAGCTCGCCGGCAAGGGCAACGGCAACTACGCCTACATCGACACGATCAAGGAGGCCAACAAGGCCCTCGTCGAGCAGTTGAGTGGCACCATCGTGACGGTCGCCAAGGACGTGAAAATCCAGGTCGAGTTCAACCCCGCGGTGGTGCAGTCGTACCGGCTACTCGGCTACGAGAAGCGGCACCTGAACGCCGAGGACTTCCACAACGACGCCAAGGACGCCGGCGAGATGGGCGCGGGCCACGTCGTCACCGCCCTGTACGAGTTGATCCCCACCGGCGGCGCGGCCCCCGTCGGCCCCGGCGAGGGCTTGAAGTACCAGCCGGTGCCGGCCGTCGAGGCGAAGCCGGCCGTCAAGGCGACGGAGGCGTTCACCGTCAAGATGCGGCACAAGAAGCCGGACGCGGACGTGAGCACTTACCGCGAAATGCCCGTCAGCGACACGGCGAAGCCCTACGCCCAGGCCAGCGAAGACTTCCGCTTCTCGGCGGCCGCGGCGAGCTACGCGATGCTGCTCCGCAACAGCGAGTTCAAGGGCACCGCGACCTTCGAGGCGGTCATCGAACTGGCGGCCGGGGCGATGAAGTTCGACCCCAGCGGCTACCGCGCCGAGTTC
>JAYTSV010000078.1:0-71826 GCA_043745465.1 Fimbriiglobus sp. | reverse complement strand
TGCTGAAGTTCAAGGACGCCCTCGGCATGGCCGAGACGGACTACTTCGAGTACATGCTGACACGGTTCACCGAGCCGTCCGAGATCATCGGGGCCATCGACATCGGCCTGCTGCGGGAAGGGAAGTACATCCGCCGCAAGGAAGGCAAGCTGCCCAGCGCGAAGCTGGTGTTCCTGGACGAAATCTTCAAGTCGAACTCGGCCATCCTGAACATCCTGCTGACGATCATCAACGAGCGCAAGTTCTACCAGGACGGCGTGCCCGAGCCGGTGCCGCTGCGGGTGATGTTCGCCGCGACTAACGAAATCCCCGAACAGGGCGAACTCGCTGCGCTCAAGGACCGCTTCGTGTTGAAGGTCCAGAGCCGTCCGGTGCAGGACGACTACTTCACCGAGTTGATCGACGTGGGCCTGCAAAACGAGTCGTACAAGGGGCTGAACCAGAAGCCGTGGGCCGAGGGGCACGCCAGCCTGGACGACTTCTTGAAGGCCAACCGCTACCTGACGTACCTGTTCAGCCGGCGGACCGCCGACGCCCGCGGCGAGGAGGCCAACGACCGCGAAGTCTTCTTCCCGGCCGACGTCTTCCGCGAGTTCCAGCGGCTCGTCAAGACGCTGGTCCGCGAGGACAAAATCTTCATCAGCGACCGCAAACTCGTGAAGCTCTACAAGCTGTTCCGCGTCCGCGCCTGGTTGCTCAGCGGCGGGACCGTGTCCCGGGACGACCTGCGGTTGCTGGCGTACCTCGGCGAGTCGCACCAGGAGATCGAACACCTCCGCGAGAAGGTGCCGAACCTGCTCGGCGACGTATAGCCCGGCTTACAACTCCACCGTCGGCAGCGCGTTCGCCTGCGGCCGCTTGGTCATCTCGGCGACGACCGTCCGGGCCAGTTCGACGTAGGCGGCCGACACCGGCGACTCGGGGTGCTTGCGGACGACCGGTTCGCCGGCGTCCCCGGCCGTGGCGACGCGCGGGTCGATCGGCAGTTCGCCTAGGAACGGCACGCCGGCTTCGGCGGCGAGTTTGGCCCCGCCGCCGGTGCCGAAGATGGCGTGCTTCTGACCGTCGGCGCTCGTGAAGTGACTCATGTTCTCGATGACGCCGAGGACCGGGACGCGGACCTCCTCGAACATCTTGACCCCCTTGCGGGCGTCGATCAGGCTCACCTCCCCGGGCGTCGTCACGATGATCGCGCCGGTCAACGGAGCTTGCTGGGAAAGCGTCAATTGCGCGTCGCCGGTGCCGGGCGGCAGGTCGATGATGAGGAAGTCCAGGTCGCCCCAGGGGATTTGTGCGAGGAACGAGCCGACGGCTTGGGCGACCTTCGGGCCGCGCCAGATGACCGCCTGGCCCGGATCGACGAGGAAGCCCATCGACATCAGTTTGACGCCGTACTTTTCGATCGGGAACGGCGTGCGGGTCTGGTCCACCTGGCCGAGGCCGAACATCAGCGGGACGGACGGGCCGTAGATGTCCGCGTCCATCAGGCCGACGCGCTGCCCGGCCATTTGCAGGGCGACGGCGAGGTTGGCGGCGACCGTCGATTTGCCGACGCCGCCTTTGCCGCTGGCGACCGCGATCAGGTGCTTGACGCCGGGCAGGGAGAATTTTTGGCCGGGGCCACTGGGCGGGGGCATGGTGCTCAAGTCCTTGGGGGGGTCGCGGGGTGGCCGAGGCGGCGGAGGGCGTCGAGGGTGAAGATGCCGGCGTCGTGCCCGTCGTTCCAGGTGATCTGGTAGGCGTAGTGGCCGACGGCCTTCATCGCCACCGGCACCGGGAGTCCCGCCGAAACCTCGCGGGCACTGAGTACGCGGAACGGGTCGGCCGGCTTGGTCCGCTCGTCGTTGCACGTCGCGCACGGGCAGTTGTTGCGGAGCGTGAGGAAGGGCACGGAGGCGGCGACGCCGTCGGACCATTCGATCCGGAAGGCGTCGCCGTCGCGCTTGATCGAGAGGGGGAGAACGTCGGCCGGCATGGACAAATCCCCGCGTCGCACGGCTGCCACACGGGGATTATAGGGGTTCGGCCGTCGGCGGGGCGGGCTACCGGCTCGTGTTCATCAGCACCTGCAACTGGTCGCCCTTGAGGGCGGCCCCGAAGGAGAAACCGACGCCCGGCTTCGACACGGCCACGCCCTTCCAGGGGAATTTCAAGTCCGGCTCGGTGACGAGGACTTCCTGCGACCCGTCCGGCAGCGTCCGGGCGATTTGCATTTGAATCTTCCGCTGCGGGTTCTGTAGTCCGAGGCGTTGCGGCGGCAGTGGGATTGTCGTGCCGGTACTGGACGCGGTGAGGTGACCCGGGATCGAGGTCGCCGGCAGGCGGAGGTCCACCGTCCGCTCCTGGTTGAGCGTGAACGGCACCATCGCGTCGGCGTTGCCGGCGGCCTTGGCAAGCGCGTCCCCGGCGGCGGCCCATTCCCCAACGAGCTTGGCGGACTTGCGGTCGGGGAGCAGTTCCACTTTGACGTTCTTGACGACGACGGGATTCGTCTTGCCGACCGTACCCGCGGAGATCGTGTACCCGGCGTCGGCAGTGACGATCCGCTCGAAGCGGGTCTCGCCCTTCTTGGGCAGCGGGATCGCCACCGCCGAGGGCACCGCCTTCTTGACGACTTCGCTGCCCGAGTCGGCGACGGTCACGACGACCGACACGGACCCGACGGGGGCCGGTTTCACTTCGACGTTGACCGTCTTCTTCACGGCGACCTTGCCCGTCATGGCCGTCAGGGTAATCACCTGGCTACCGGGCTTGTCCAGGACGATCGACTTCTGGAACGGGCCGGCCTGCGTCTCGACGACGAGCGGCTTGTCGCCGCCCACGTCGAAGATGAGTTGGTCGGCGTTCTGCACGTCGGCGGTGATATTGAAACCGGCCGGGGCGATGGCCATGCCCCCGAGGGCTTCCACTTTGAGTGCGGAGATCGTCGGCGGGAGCGTTTTCGGCGGGTTGGTCAAATCGACGGGGACCGTGCGGTCCTTTTCTTCCATGAGGAAGTTCCGCACCATCAGTTTGACCGAGTAGTTCCCGGGCTTGGTGTACGTGTGCGTGTGGTTCGGCTGGGCCGCGTCGAACGGGTCGAGGGTGCTCCCGTCGCCGAAGTCCCACCAGCCCGAGTCGCCGCTGGCGTGGTTCTGGCAGGTGACCGTCAGGCCGTCCGTAGAGACGGAGAAGTTGGCGACCGGTTGGGTCGGCTTGACGACCGAGTTGACGATGGCGTTCGAGTACATGACGACGACGCCCGAGCCGACGCCGAGGAACAGCCCCATGATTCCCTTGATCCAGCCCCCGACGTGCCCGGTCAAGCCCTTCGTGGCAACAGCATCGCTCATCTCGCGCACCCTCCGTGGAGTTCGTAACCGTCCGTGGCCGGGCCAGGCTACCGGAACGCGCCAGCGGCGCGAAGCCGAAGTTACCGCCCCATGCGGCTGATAACGTGTCGCTCGCCGGTCAGGAACGCCGTGGCCGTCAGCCCGGTCGGCCCGCTGGTAATTGTGATCGCGCCGGAGGTGTCGGTGTCCCATACGAGTTGCCCCGGCAGGTCGGCGGGGGTCAGCGAGTTGCCCAGTGCCGGGCCGCGGCTGACGGCGACGAACGTCGGCTTCGCCCAAGCCGCCAGTGCCGCCGGCGCGGCCCCCCGACTGCCGTGGTGCGGGGCCATGAGCACGTCCACCGGGTCGATGGGGTTGGCCAGGACCCGGGTCGTCCCCGAGCGTTCGAGGTCGCCGGTGAGCAACAGGCGGTGCGTGCCGTGCGACACGAGCAGGACCAGGCTGCGCTCGTTCTCGATGCCCGGCGGGCCGTCCGGCGGCGGGTGCAGAACGCGCAAGTTCACGCCGCCGGCCTGGAAGCTCATGCCGGTGTGGGCCACCCGCGACGGCACGCCCCACGCCCGGATCGCGGCCAGCGCCGCCTCGACTTCCTGCGTCGGCTTCTCGGCGAACGACGGGGTGAGCGTCACCTGGCCGACGGGGAAGCGGGCGAGCAGTTCGGCGATGCCGTTGAAGTGGTCGGCGTCGGCGTGCGACAGGAAGAGTTCGTCGATGCGGTCGATCCCACGCGACCAGAGGAACGGCGCGACGATCCGGCGGACGGCGCGCGGCCCGGCCGTCGTCCCGGCGTCGTACACCAGGCACCGGCCGTCGGGCGTCTCCAGGACGACGCACCCGCCCTTCCCGACCGCCAGGAAGGTGACGTGCAACTCGCCGCGCGACCGCGACCCGCTCGGCAGCAGGAGCGCGAGCGCCACCCAAGCCATCAGCGCTAGCCCGGCGAAGCGGCGGTGCCGGGCTTCGCCGAGGACCAGCACGCCGACGCCGGCGTAGAAGCCGACGAGCCACCACACCGGCAGCCCCGGCCGGTAGACGACCCCGCCCGGCACGCGGTCGGCGAGTTTGACCAGCCACGCGCACCCTTCCAGGGCGACGCCGACCGGCCACCCGGCGAGGTCGGCGACGAAGCCGACCGGCGACGCGAACAGCATCACGAGGCCGAACAGCAGCGCGACCGACGTGAGCGCCACCACCGGCGGGCCGATGAGCAGGCCGACGGGCGACAGGGTGTTTTGCTCCGCGACGAGCAGCGGCCCGGTGACGGCGAGGATGCCGAGGGTCACGGCGTAGGCGTCGCGGAGGATGCGCAAGCCGTGGCGGGCGTGGCGCACGGCGGCCGGCCGCGACTCGTCGATGAGTTGTTCGAGCGGTGTCAACGGCGGAGGCCGCAGCAGTGGCCCCAGGCCCCAGATCAGCACGAAGACCGCGAGGAACGAGAGTTTGCAACCGAGGGTGAACGGGTCGGTCGGGTTCAGCGCGACGACGGCGATCCAGCCGAGCAACAGCGAGTTCGCGGCGAGCGTCGGCCGGCGCGCGACCAGTCCGCCGCACGCCGCCGCGACCATGACGCAGGCCCGCACGCCGGACGGCCGCAGCCCCGTGAGCAGCGTGTAGGCGACGACGACGGCGACGACGACCCAGGCGCTGTTGGCCCGCCGCACGCCGCACAATCGCAGCACGAACCACAAGAAGCCGGCGAGGACGGCGAGGTGCTGGCCCGAAATCGCCAGGGCGTGGACGACCCCGGTGCGGACGTACACGTCCCAGTCGGCGCGCTCCAACGCCGACCCGTCGCCCAACAACAACGCCGCGGCAGTGCCGTACTCGCGGGCGGGGACGTGCGCCCGAATCGCCGACAAGGCCGCGCGGCGGACGGCGTTCAACCACCCCGCCGGGCCGGCCGGGCCGTCGCCGATTTTCGTGACGCCGTGCGACTCGCGCAAGTGCATTTCGCCGCGGACGCGCTGGTCGAGCAGGTACTCGCGGTAGTCGCCTTCGCCGGGGTTGCGCGGCGACCCAGGGGCGTGGACCAGGCCGAGCGCCTCGACCTCGTCGCCGAGTTGCAGCCCGTGCAACGGCGGCGCGCCGGCCGGCTCGTCGCGCGTCACGGTGAGGCGCAACGTCCCCGACGCGGGCCGCCAGCCGTCGGCGGTTTGGACCGCCGTCACGTCGAGCGGGACCGTGTCGCTGGCGGTGTGCGTGACGTGGGCGAACGGGTCGTTGGCCGGGCGGAAGCGGCTCACGGGGTCGTCGGCCAGGGTACCGCGGACGCGCAGCAACTTGGCCTGCGTCGTCAGGCTCGCGCCGAGGTCGTCGGCCGGGAAGTCGTGGCGGTACTGGTGGTGGTACGCCGCCGCCAGGCTGCCGAAGATCAGCGCCATCGTGACCGCCACGGCCACCGGTTTGACGGCGAAGGCCCGCACGGCCAACGCCAGCGCGGCGACGGCGAGTGCGGCGTTGACGTTCGCGCCGACGTACCGGTCGGCGGCCAGCCCGGCGGTCGCCGCGACGGCGGGCAACGTCAGCGGGGCCGACGCGAACTCGCGCCACCCGGCCACGCGCGGACGGGGCGGCAGCGAATCGTCCGACGGATCGTGCGGGGGCGGTAACATCTGACCGGCAGTGTAATCGATGCTTTGCCCTGGGCGAAGCCTTCGCCGGCTCGTCCAATGCGTGAATGGAGAGCGTGCGCGTCAACCTCGGACCCCGGAGCTACGACATCGCAGGCGGCGCGAGCGCCGGATTCGCCGCATTCTTGCGGGCCGTTTGCCCGCGCTCGAAGCAAGTGTTCGTCGCCCACGATGTCGCCGTGACGCCGCAAGCGACGACGCTGGTTGACGCTCTCCAGGGTGCCGGCTGGCACGTCGGCACGTTCGCGGTGCCGAGCGGCGAACCGTCGAAGTCCCAGGCGATGTTGGGCACGGTTTACGACGCGCTGGCGGCACTGCCGGCCGAACGCTCGACGCCTGTCGTCGCCGTCGGCGGGGGCGTCACCGGCGATCTGATCGGCTACGCGGCGGCGACGTACAACCGCGGTCTGCCCCTGGTCATGGTGCCGACGACACTACTGGCGATGGTCGATTCGAGCGTCGGCGGCAAGGTCGGCATCAACCACCCGGCGGGCAAGAACCTGATCGGCGCATTCCACCAGCCGGCCGGGGTCTGGATCGACACCGCGCTCCTCGACACCTTGCCGGCGCGGGAGTACTCCAGTGGCCTCGGCGAGGTCGTCAAGTACGGCGTCATACTGGACGCCGAGTTCTTTGCGTTCCTCGAAGCCAACGTCACCGCGCTCCTGGCCCGCGATCCGACGACGGTGTCTCACGTCGTGGCCCGCTGTTGCCGGCTCAAAGCCGATGTCGTCGAACTCGACGAGCGGGAGGAGACGGGGCTGCGGGCGAAACTGAACTACGGCCACACGTTCGCCCACGCCTATGAAACCGTGGCCGGGTACGGCACCTGGCGGCACGGCGAAGCGGTGTCCGCCGGCATGGTCGCCGCGAGCCGCCTGGCCGAACGCTTGGGGCGCATCCCGGCGACGGTCACCGCCCGCCAGCACAAGTTGCTCGCGGCCTTCGGGCTGCCGACCGAACCGTTGCCGGAATGGGACACCGACGCCCTGCTCGACGTGATGCGGCGAGACAAGAAGGCGGTAAACAGCGAGCTGCGCTTCGTGCTGCCGTCGCGGCTCGGCGAGGTCGAGGTGGTCGAGGGCGTGCCGGAAGCGACCGTGCGCGACATTCTCGCCGGCCGGTGACATCGCCGGCGGGGCGGATAAGATGGGCAATCCTGCCCGAGACAATTTGGCCGAGTGTGGGCACCATGAGCGAGCGACGAGTCGGCATCTGGATGATCGGGGCGTTCGGCGGCGTCGGCAGCACGACGGCCCTCGGCCTCGCCGCTTTGGCCCGCGGGTTAACCCCGCAAACCGGCCTGGCGACGGCCCTGCCCGAGTTCGCCGCCCTGCCCTTCGACGCGGCCGACCAGTTCGTCGTCGGCGGGCACGACATCCGCCAGACCTCGTTCGGCCGAACGGTGGCCGAACTGCACTCGCGGTCCAACGTCTTCGCCGACCCGCTGTTGACGGCCTGCTTGCCGCAACTCGACGAGTGGTCGGCCAACGTCCGGCCGGGCGTCTTGTACCGGCCCAACGCCATCTTGAACTCGCTGGCCGACCGGCCGGGGTTACTGCTCGCGGCGACCCCGCGCGAGGCAATCCGACAGATTCAAAGTGACCTGCGGGCGTTCGCGGCGAAGTTCGCGTTGTCGCAAGTCGTCGTCGTCAACGTCGCCTCGACCGAGCCGATTTTCGTCGCCGGCCCGGAAGTCGAAAGTCTCGCCGCGTTGAACGCCGCGCTGGACGAGCCGGACGCCGTATCGCTGCCGATGAGCAGCCTGTACGCCTACGCCGCGGTGGACGCCGGCTTCCCGTACTTGAACGGCACGCCGTCCCTCGGGGCGACCGTGCCGGCCGTCGAAGAGTTGGCGAAACTCCGCACGGTGCCCCTCGCCGGGCAGGACTTCAAGACCGGCGAGACGCTGATGAAGGCGGTCCTCGCCCCGATGTTCCGCAAGCGGAACTTGCGGGTCCTGAGTTGGGTCGGCCACAACATCCTCGGCAACCGCGACGGCCTGATTTTGAGCGACCCCGCGAACAAGGCGACGAAGGTCAAGAGTAAGGACGCTCTGCTCGGCGAAATCCTCGGGTACAAGCCCCAGTCGCACGTCAGCATCGAGTACATCGAGAGCCTGGACGACTGGAAGACCGCCTGGGACCACATCCACTACGAGGGGTTCCTGGGCGTCAAGATGACGCTGCAGTTCACCTGGCAGGGGTGCGACTCGATGCTCGCCGCGCCGCTGGCCCTGGACGTGGCCCGCATCCTGTTGCTCGCCCAACGCCGCGGCGAATCCGGCACCCTGGCCGCGACCGCCGCCTTCTTCAAGTCGCCGATGGGCGGCGTGACCGAGCAAGACTTCGGCCTGCAATTCACGACGCTCACCGACTACCTCTCCCCGCCCTCCCCCGCGAACCCCCGGCCATGAAACTCGCCTTCTCGACGAACGCCTACCTGAACTACTCGTTCGCGGAGACGTGCGAGCGCCTGGCCGCCATCGGCTACGCCGGCGTGGAGATCATGGCCGACGTGCCGCACGCTTGGCCGGCCTACCTGCTGCCGTCGCACAAGGCCGCGATCCGCGAAGCCTTGGCTTTCAACAAGCTCGCCATCTCGAACGTCAACGCCTTCATGATGCACGCGGTCAACGACCGCCGGCAGAAGTATTGGCACCCGTCGTGGATCGAGCCGGACGCGAACTACCGCCAAGTCCGCATCGACCACACGACGCGGGCGCTGAGCCTCGCCGCCGAACTCGGCGCGCCGTGTATCACGACCGAACCGGGCGGCCCGCTCGAAGGCCGGCCGTGGGGCGAGTGCCTGAAACTCTTCGTCGAGATGTTGAAGCCGGTCGTCGCGCACGCCGAGAAAGTCGGCGTGCCGCTCCTCATCGAACCGGAGCCGGACCTGCTCATCGAGACGGCCGACCAGTACCTCGAATTCGCCCGGCACTTCGACTCGCCGTACCTCGGCCTGAACTTCGACATCGGCCACTTCTACTGCGTGAAGGACGACCCCGCAGCGACCGTCCGTAAGCTTGCCCCGCTGATCCGCCACGTCCACTTAGAAGACATTGCCGCGACCCGGGTGCACCACCACCTCATCCCCGGCGAAGGGGTGATCGACTTCCACGGCACGCTGGCGGCGCTCCAGGAGGTCGGCTACGCCGGGTGGGTGACGATCGAGTTGTACACCTGCCACGAGAACCCGGACCAGGCTGCGACGGTGGCCCGCGAACGGGTCGTGGCCATCGCCAAATCCGTCGGCATCGACTGGTAATTCCGGGCATTCGGCGTCGGCCTTGGTCTACCGGCGCGGCCGTCGCTACTATTCTCGTAGCTGTGTTACTCACCTCCCGGCCCGAGACGCCGCACCATGTCTGCCGACCCCGCGACGGCGTTCCTCGCCCTGGCCCGCGCTCAGCGGCTACTCCCGACGGACGAGTTGAGCAGCCTCGCGCGGCCCGGCGAACTGACGCCGGACCGCCTCCACGACGTGACCGACCGCCTGCTCGCCGCCGGCGACCTAATGCCGTACCAGGCGCAACTGTTGCGGGCCGGGCGCGGCGACGAACTCGTCGTCGCCGGCTTCCCGGTCGTCGGCGAACTAGGCGGCGACTTCCGCGCGTTGCACCCGTCCCTCGGCTCACCCGTCGTCCTGCGCCGCCACCCCGTCGGCCGCTTCCCCACGGACGCGGACCGCAACGAGTACGTCCGGCGTGCCCAGGACGCCAGCGTCATCCGCCACCCCCATTTGACGACGCTCCTCGACGCCGGAGTCACCCCGGACGGTGGAGTGTTCGTGGCGCTCGAACCGTTTGCCGGCGAAGACCTGCTCACGCTCGTCGGCGACATCGGCCCGATGCCGGCCGGGCTGGCGTGCGACTACTTGAAGGGCGTCGCGGCCGCGCTCGAAGTGGCCGCCGGGCACGGCATCGTCCACGGGGACGTGCAGCCGCGCACCCTGCACGTCGGCCCGCTGACGCCGATGTCGAAGCCGCGGGACGACGGCACCCCGCGGCTCCGGCCGACCGCCGACGCGACCATGAAGCTGTCGGGGCTGGGCCTGCGACTCGATCTCGCCCACGACACGCCGGCCCACGAGTTGGCGTTCGCCGCGCCGGAACGGCTCGCGGGCGAACCGCTGACGAGTGCCGCCGATGTTTACGGCCTCGGCGCGACACTGTACTACCTGCTCACCGGCCGCACGCCGGCCGGGCACTGCGAGACGCGCGCCGGCCTTCTCGCCGCCGTGCGGCACGGCCACATCCCGCCCGTGGCGACCCTCCGCGCGGACGTTCCGCCGCCGCTCGCCGGAGCGATTCACGCAATGCTGAGTGCGGACCCCGCCCGCCGGCCGACGCTGCCGGACGCGATCGCGAGCCTCGGCGGGGTGCCGCCCGCCGTGCCGGTGGCGCTCGACAAGCCGGCCGCGAACGCCCTCGCCGACCTGATCGACGACGCCCTCGCCAGCAACGTCGGCCTGTGGACGCCCGCCGAACCGCTGCCGGCCCCGAAGCTCACGCCGGTTCCGATCGTGGAACACCCGCTGGGCCGCGTCGAGTCGCTCGAAGTCCTCGAAGGCGACCCGCCGGTGACGCCCGAGGACGGCTTCGTGCCGCGCGAATACACGCCCGGCGAAAGTGGCGAAGCGGCCTTCGCGGGGGTCGTCGCCGGTCCGGCCGAAGAGCACCCCGAAGCACTGGTCGCCGAAGCTCATTTGAAGCCCCAGATCCCATTGCCCAAAAGCCAAACTTGGCTCTGGCTGAGCGTCGGACTGGGTCTGAATCTTTTCGCGCTGGTGCTCGCCGTCGTCTACCTGTTCAACCCGTTCGGCGACGCCAAAGCCCCTGCCCCCGCGCCGCCGCCGGTCAAGAAGCCGGCCAAGTAGGACGCCCATGACGCCGTGCATCAGCCAAGCGGTCACCCTGACCACGCCGTTCGAGGCCGACATCGTCGGCGCGGCCGACGGCGGCTGTTCGTCCGTCGAAGTCTGGCTAACGAAGCTCGAAACCCACCTCGAAACGCACTCGCTGGAGGAAACCAATCGGCTCGTCCATAACCGCGGCGTGACACTCGTGGCCGCGGCCTTCCAGGGCGGTTTGCTGCTGTCGCAGGGAGACGCCCGCGCGGCCCACTTCGACCACTTCAAGAAGCGGCTCGCCCTGTGCGAAGCCTTCGGCATCCCGACCCTCGTCGTCGTCGCCGACTTCCACCAGCGGCTCGACGAAACGTCGCTGCAGCGGTCCCTCGTTTCGTTGGCCCAGGCCGCCCAGTGGGCCGCCGGGTACGGCGTCACGCTGGCGCTGGAGTTCCAGGGCGGCAACAGCTTCTGCGCCTGCCTCGACACAGCCGTGGTGCTCGTCGAGCAGTGCGGCGAGCCGAACGTCGGCGTCTGCCTCGACGCCTTCCATTACTACAAGGGGCCGAGCAAGCCCGAGGACTTGCGGCGGCTGACCCTCCGCAACCTCGCCCACGTGCAACTGTGCGACGTGCCCGGCGTGCCGCGCGAACTGATGACCGACGCCGACCGCGTCTTCCCCGGTGAAGGCGACTTCGAGCTGACCCCGATCGTCGCGCGATTGCGCGAGATCGGATACGCGAAGGCGGTGTCGCTCGAACTGCTCAACCCCGTACTCTGGGACATGAAGCCGAGTCAGGTCGTCGAACTCGGCATAACGTCCCTGAATCGGATTTTGGGCACCGACTGACCGGGACGCGGCTCACACGCCCGATCTTCTCGCAAAGGGCGTGGAAATTCCGGGCACGCGCTTCTAAAATTGCGCTGAGACTTCTCTCCCGGTCGATCCTCTCCCAATAGGTCCGCGGCCCGATGCCTAAAATCGAGCATTACGAGCCGCCATTGCCCGAAATCATCGGCTCCGCCCCGAGTATGCAGTCGGTCTACCGCATGGTCGCGCTGGCCGCGCCGCGGACCGCCAACGTCCTACTCATCGGCGAAACCGGCACCGGAAAGGAAGTCATTGCCAAGGCGATCCACAAGCGGAGCAAGCGGTCCGACGGGCCGTACATCCGCGTCAACTGTGGGGCTCTGCACGAAAACTTACTCGAGAGCGAACTCTTCGGGCACGTCAAGGGGGCGTTCACCGGGGCCATCGATAACAAACCCGGTCGCTTCGAGGCGGCCCACGGCGGCACGATCTTCCTCGACGAAATCAACTCGATGTCGCCCAAATTGCAGGTCAAACTCCTGCGGGTGCTGCAGGAGCGCGAGTTCGAGCGCGTCGGCGAGAGCACGACCAAGCGGGTTGACGTCCGGGTGATCGCGGCGACCAACGCCTCGCTGGAAGACCTCGTCGATCGGGGCGAGTTCCGCGAGGACTTGTACTACCGGCTCAACGTCGTGCCGATTACGCTCCCGCCGCTGCGCGAACGCCGCGAGGACATCCCGGCGCTCGCCCGCTTCTTCCTGAAAAAGTACGCCGACGCCAACAAGTTGAACCCGGTGCCCGAGTTGAACGGCGAGGTCATGAACGCCCTGTCGGTCCACGACTGGCCGGGCAACGTCCGCGAATTGGAGAACTCCATCGAGCGTCTGGTCGTGCTGTCGGACGGGAACAAACTGGACGTGGACGTTCTCAGACTGGACCGGACGCGGGTGACGGGCCGTAGCGTCAAGGGCAGTCCGCCGGCCGCCCCACTCGACCTGCCGGCCCTGATGCGCCTCCTCGTCCGCACCGGCGTGAGCGCGGCGCTGCCGGGCGACCACAAGCTGTACGACGTCATCGTCGGGGGCGTCGAGCGCGAGCTGATCGAGCAGGTCATGAAGCAGTGCGAGGGCGTGCAGGTCAAGGCCGCGCTGCGGCTCGGCATCAACCGCAACACCCTGCACAAGAAGTACGAGGAGTTCCGGGTGCGCGACGCCGGGGTCGCCCACCCGCCGACGCCGGAGGCCGCGGACGCCGAACCCGCCTGACCGCGGACGCCTCACTTCGCATAATGTCCCTGTCGATTGCCGTCTCGCCGCGTGAAGGACTGATTTCGATGACCGTTCGCACCCGCTTCGCCCCCAGCCCGACGGGCTACCTGCACATCGGCGGCGTCCGCACGGCGCTGTTCAACTGGCTGCACGCCCGGCGGCACGGCGGGCAGTTCATCCTCCGCATCGACGACACCGACCTGGGCCGCAACCGCCCCGAGGCGGTGGTGCCGGTCCTCGAAGGCTTCCGCTGGCTCGGCCTCGACTGGGACGAAGGCCCGACCGACGACGGCGTCGAGAGCGTCGGCCCCTACGCCCCGTACTTCCAGAGCCGCCGCAACGAGACCTACGTCGCCGCGGCCGTGAAACTGATCGCCGCCGGCCACGCCTACCCGGACTACTTGACGAAGGACGAGCAGACCCAGGACCGCATCGACAAGCACCTCAAGACCTTTCACGCCGCGAATCCCGGGGCGTCGGCCGGGCAGGTCGAGAAGGAAAAGGACGCCGCGGCGAAGGGCCAGCGGCCGTACACGTTCCGCGGGATGTTGCGCAACAGTGACCCCGCCGACAACCTGCGCATCTACCGCGAAAGCCCCGGCCCGGTCCGCTTCAAAGTGCCGACCGGCCGGAAGGTCGTTGTCACTGACCTGATCCGCTCGCGCGGCAAGGACAACGTGGCCGGGGTCGTCGAGTTCGACACCGACGGCATCGGCGACCCGGTGATCCTGCGCGGCCCCGACCCGGCCGACGGCGTTTGCCGGCCGCTGTACAACTTCGCCACGGTGGTGGACGAAATCGCCATGAAGATGACGCACGTCGTCCGGGCGGCCGAGCACTTCTCGAACACGCCGACGCAGGTGCTCTTCTTCGAGGCCCTCGGGGCGGTGCCGCCGGTCTTCGCCCACGTCCCCGTGGTCAACGCGCCGAAGTCGAAGGAGAAACTGTCGAAGCGGAAGATGGCGCAGTTCATGACGCCGGAGGTCGTCGCCAAGCTGCGCGACGTTCACGCCGTGCCGGCCGACTGGACGGACGAGCAGATCAAGGGCCACGAGGTGTTGAACCCGGCGACGGTCGAGTTCTACCGGGTCATGGGCTACCTCCCGGCGGCGGTGCTGAACTACCTCGGCAAACTCGGCTGGTCCCTGGACGACCACACCGAGATCATCCCGCTCGCCGACATGATCGCCAACTTCAGCCTCGAAACCGTCACCGAGTCCCCGGCGAGTTTCGACCCGGACAAGCTCTACTGGATGGCCGGGGAGTACATGGCGAAGCTGCCGATGGCCGAGAAAATCGACGGCAGCCTGCCGTTCTTGCGCCGCGCCGGCCTGATCGGCGACGCCATCGACGAGGCGACGCGGGCCAAGCTCGAAGCGGTGTTCGTCGCGGCCGGCGACCGGATCAAGCTGTTCACCGACATGATCCAGTACGCCGCGCCGATCCTACGGGCCGACCCGAAGTACGACGCGAAGGCCGTGACCGAGCGGCTGAAGAAGCCGGGCGTCGGCGACCGTCTACGCGAGTACGGTGCCGTTCTCAGGACGCTCGCGCCGTTCGACGCCGTCACGGTCAAGGAGTCGTTTACGGCCTTTGCCGCGGCCAAGGGCGTTAAGCCGAAGGAATTGGACGCCCCTCTGCGTGTGGCCGTGACCGGCAACGCCGTCGGCTTCGGCCTGCACGACACGATGGTGCTTTTGGGCCGCGACGAGGTGTTGCGGCGACTCGACCTGGCCGCGAAACTTTAACCCGGACCCCCGACCCATGACCAAAGACTTTCAAGTGTGCGGCCTCGGCAATGCGATCGTCGATATCTTCGTCGAACTGCCCGAGGCGGACTTCGCGGCCACCGGTTTCGAGCGCGGCACGATGCGGCTCGTCGAGGGGCCGGAACAGCAGGAACTCTTGACGAAGTTCCACGCCCAGGAGCCGCGGTTGGCCAGCGGCGGGAGCGTCGCCAATTCGCTCATCGGCTTCTCGCAGCTCGGCGGCAAGGCGGCCTTCATCGGCTGCATCGGCGACGACCGGTACGGCCTCTTTTACCAGTCCGAGTTCGTGCAACTCGGCATCGAACTGGGCAACTCGCTGATCGTCGGCGAGACGAGCGGCACCAGCGTGTGCATCATCACGCCCGACGCCGAGCGGACGATGCGGACGAACCTGGCCGTGGCGAGCCACCTGGCGGCGAAGCACATCGACGAGCGGCGGATCACGTCGTCCGAGTGGCTGTTCGTCGAGGGGTACGTTTTCGCCAACCCGGAGACCGGCCAGGGGGCGATCCGCAAGGCGATCGACGTGGCCAAGGCCCACGGGGTCAAGGTCGCCGTCACCTGCTCGGACGCCTTCATCCCGCACGTCTTCGGCGACCCGTTGAAGGAGGCGTTGGCCCACGCCGACTTGCTGTTCTGCAACGCCGCCGAGGCCGTGGCGCTCACCGGGGCCGGCAGCGCTCACGCCGCGTTCGCCGCCCTGGCGACGGTCGTCCCGAACGTCGTCGTGACCGACGGGCCGCACGGGGCGCACGTCCGCTGGCACGGCGAGGAGAGCTTCGCCCCGGCCTTCGCGTGCGAGCCGAAAGACCTGACCGGGGCGGGCGACATGTTCGCCGGCGCGTTCCTGTACGGCGTCACCCACGGCGTGCCGGCCGCGAAGGCCGCACGGGCCGCGAACTTCTTGTGCACGAAAGTCATCACCCAGTTGGGCGCGCGGCTGCACCACGGCACCCGCGGCTTCTGGGACGACGCCCTCGCCCAATCTTGAAAGGCCCCCAATGGCCCGTTTACGCTTGTTCATCGCCGTCGAGATCGACGCCGCCGTCCGCCAGAACGTCGTCAGCCTGCAGCGGACGCTCGGCTTGGCGGCCCCGTCGGTCAAGTGGGTCGAACCGCATAACCTGCACGTGACGGTTCTGTTCTTGGGCGAAGTCGAGGACCGCGAACTGCACGGCCTGTTCAAAATGCTCACGAAAGTCTGCGCGAAAGTGGCCGCGTTCGACTTGCGCCTGGGCAGCGTCGGGGCCTTCCCGACCCCGCGCCGGCCGAAGACGCTGTGGGCCGGCGTCACGACCGGGGCCGAGAAGTTGCAGGGCCTGTACGCCGCGATCGAAGAGCCGCTCATCGACCTGGGCAGCTACCGCCAGGAGGAGCGCGCCTACACCCCGCACCTGACCCTCGGCCGGGTCACCGGCGACGACGACGGGGAAGCCCTCGCCCTCGAACTCCCGAAGCAGATGGCCTGGACCGGCGGGCAAATGGAGGTGACCGAACTCGCCATTTACACGAGCGAATCGCGGAAGACCGGGTACGAGTACACCGTCGTCGGCCGCGCCCCCTTGGCGGCCGGCGACTGACGTGCGACAATGCGACGACCACTGAGCGCCTGTAGCTCAACTGGATAGAGCATTCGATTTCTACTCGAATGGTTCTGGGTTCGACTCCCGGCAGGCGTACTGAACTATGAACACCCATGTTGTTTTCGGCGAAGACACACTCCAGAGAATGGTGGACGCCGTGGAGGATGTCCGTGACCGCCTGCGGCGCGCGACCCAAGCGCTGGAACATTTCGGGGTTCCCTATGCGGTGATCGGGGGCAACGCCGTCGCGGCGTGGGTAGCGCAAGTGGATAAGCGGGCCGTCCGCAACACTGCGGACGTAGACATCTTGTTACGACGGGATGATCTGGAGCGTGCGAAATTAGCCCTCGCCAGCGTCGGCTTCATTTATGAACGTGTAGCCAGCGTCGATATGTTCCTTGATGGCCCGGACGCGATGCCGCGGGACGCAGTTCACGTTATTTTCGCTGGCGAGAAAGTCAGACTCGAGTACGCTCACCCCGCACCGGATGTCAGCGAGTCCGAGCTGGCTCCGCCTGGGTATCGCGTCTTAACACTCGAAGCCCTCGCGAAGATGAAACTCACGTCGTATCGCCGCAAAGATCAGGTCCACATTCAAGATTTCCTGCTCGTGGGTTTGCTGGACCAGTCTTGGACACAACGCCTGCCGCCCGAGTTGGCGGCGCGGCTGCAAGAACTGCTCGACGACCCGGAAGGGTGATTGGATGGACCTCTTCGCCAGTGAGCGGGCCTCGAACCGCGACGCCGCCCGGCCGCTCGCGGCTCGGATGCGGCCGCGGACTCTGGCCGAGTACGTCGGGCAGGATCACTTCCTCGGGGAGGGCAAATTGCTGCGGCGGATGCTCCTCGCCGACCGGCTCACGTCGCTGATCTTTTACGGCCCGCCGGGGTGCGGCAAGACGGCCCTCGCGCACGTCATCGCCGGACACACCCGGAGCGCGTTCAAGCCGTTGAACGCCGTGTCGGCCAACACCAAGGACGTGCGCGAATTGCTCGCCGAAGCGCGGCAGAAGCTCGAAGACCACGGCACGCGGACGATCCTGTTCCTCGACGAAATTCACCGCTTTAACAAGGCCCAACAAGACACGCTGCTGCCCGACGTCGAGGACGGCGTCATCATCCTGATCGGGGCGACGACGCAGAACCCGTTCTTCAGCATCAACACCCCGCTGCTGAGCCGCAGCCAGATTTTCACCTTCGAGCCGTTGACCCGCGCGAACGTCCGCACGCTGATCGAGCGAGCCGTCAAAGACCCGGTGCGCGGCTTCGGCCGCTGGAACGTGACCGTCACCGACGACGCCGTCGCGTTCCTCGGCGAGATTTGCGACGGCGACGCGCGGCGGGCGTTGACCGCCGTCGAGATCGGCATCGAGTCGATGACGGCCGCGACCGGCTTCGACCCGGCGACGCCGGTGGTCCTCGATTTGGCCCTGGCCCAGGACACGATTCAGCGCAAGGTGCAAGACTTCGACCCGACGGGGGACTCGCACTACGACCTGGCCAGTGCGTTCATTAAGTCCCTGCGCGGCAGCGACCCGCAGGCGGCGATTTACTGGCTGGCGCGGATGCTCGAAGGCGGCGAAGACGTGCGGTTCATCGCCCGCCGGCTGGTGATCTTCGCGTCGGAAGACGTGGGCAACGCCGAACCGCAGGCGCTGATGATCGCCAACGCCGCCTGGCATGCGGTCGAACGGGTCGGCATGCCCGAGTGCCAGTTGAACCTGGCGCAGGCGGTGACGTACCTGGCGACCGCGCCGAAGTCGAACGCCACGACGGTCGCCATCGGCGCGGCGGTCAAGGACGTGCGCGAAGGCCGCACACTGCCGGTCCCGCCGCACCTGCGCGACGGCCACTACCCGGGGTCGAAGGCGCTCGGGCACGGCACGGGGTACGCGTACCCGCACGACCACGCCGGCGGCTGGGTCGAGCAGGAGTACGTGCCGACAGAGGCGGTCTACTACACGCCGACGGACCGCGGCTTCGAGGCGACCATTGCCAAACGGATGGCCGAGATCGCCCGCCGCCGCCGGCCGCCGGCCGAGTGAGCGGGTTCGGCGTTTGCGTTTCGCGCCGGGGTCGGTAAGATTGACGGTCTCGCACTGACGCGCTCCGTGGCCGGGTTTCTCATGCCGTCACTCATCCTCTTGAAATCGCCGGGCGGTGCGACGACCGGTCAGACGTTCCCGCTCAGCGCGGGCTTGACGCACGTCATCGGGCGGGACGCGGACCAGTGCCAGATCGTCATCCCGAATTCGTCGGTCAGCCGCAAGCACGCGACCATCGACTTCAAGGACGGCAAGTACGTCGTCGAAGACCTGGGCAGCCGCAACGGCACGCTGATTAACCAGAACCGCATCGGCAGTCCGACGCCGTTGAAAAACGACGACCGCGTCAAAATCTGCGACTTCGTGTTCCGCTACTACGACGAGGCCGCCCCCCCGGCGATCGACGACCTGCCCCTGCTGGACCCGGACGACGAAGAGGACGAGGGCGTCACGACGGTCCGCCAGACCTTCGACGTGGGCAGCGCGAAACAGTACCTCGAAACGCAGACCTCGGAGAAGATGCGGGCGTTGCTGGAGATCAGCACGAGCCTGTCGAAAACGCTCGAACTCGAACCGCTTTTGCCGCAGGTCGCCGAGACGCTTTTCAGCGTCTTCCTCCAGGCCGACCGGTGCTTCATCATCTTGCTCGACGAGGCCGGGCGGATGGTGCCCAAGGTCGAGAAGTCGCGCCGCGCCCGGCCGGGGGACGCCGGCACGCGGTTCAGCCGGACCATCGTCCGCAAGTGCCTCGACTCGCTCCAGGCCTATCTGAGCGAGGACGCGACCTCGGACGCGGCGATGGGTGCGGCCCAGTCCATCGCCGAGTTCCGCATCCGCTCGGTCATGTGCGTGCCGCTCGTTTCCGGCGAGGGTAAGCCGCTCGGGGCGATCCAACTCGACGCCCAGGACGTCAGCAAGAAGTTCAAGGACGACGACCTCAAAATGCTTACGATCGTGGCCAACCTGGCCTCGGTCGCCGTCGAGAAGGCGCAGTTCCACGCGACGCTGTTAACCCGCGAGAAAGAACGCCGGGAAATCGAGATCGCCCGCAGCGTCCAGGTCGGCTTCCTGCCGAAGACCTTCCCCCGGATCGAGGGGTACGAGTTCTTCGCGTTCTACAGCCCCGCCCAGTCCGTCGGCGGGGACTACTACGACTTCATCAAGCTGCCCGACGGCCGGGTCGCCGTTTGCCTGGGGGACGTGGCCGGTAAGGGGGTCGCGGCGGCCCTGCTCATGGCCAAACTGAGCGCCGAGGTCCGCTTCTGCTTCCTGACGCAGCCCGACCCGGCCAAGGCCGTCGCCCTGCTGAACGATCAGATCATCAACGGCGGCATCGGCGACCGCTTCGTCACCTTCGCCGCGATCGTCATCGACCCGGTCGCGCACACGCTCACGATCGTCAACGCGGGGCACATCAACCCGATGAAAATGGCCATCGGCCGCGGGCCGCTGGCCGACTGTGTGACCGACGCCGACAGCGGCCTGCCCCTGGGGATTGCCGAGGGCATGGAGTACGCGGCGACGACGGTCTCGCTGGACTGTTGGGACGTGCTGCTGATTTTCACCGACGGCGTCATCGACGCCGAGGCCCCGGCCCCGTCCGACGCGCGGTTCCACCACGACGGCATCCACGCGGCGGTCAAGGGGATCGTCGGGGCCGCCGGGGACGTGCGGCCGCACCACGTCGGCGACCGGATCGTCAAGGCGTGCCAGCGGCACATGAACGGCCGGCCGCAGTTCGACGACATCGCCGTCGTCTGCTTCGGCCGCGTCGATCCGACCACGATCACGGGCAGCACACTCCTCCCCAGCCTCTCGGAGCCGCCCACCGGGCGGGTCAGCCAACCGTGAAGTGTCCCGCACTCCTACCCAAGAACGCGGTCGCCACCCCGGACACCGAGGTCGAGACGGACGCCGCCACGGACAGCCGGCTGAAGTACCAGCCGCCGTACCACGTCATCCTGTTGAACGACGAGGACCACTCCTACGTCTACGTCATCGTCATGCTCAAGGAGCTCTTCGGCCACCCCCACGAGAAGGGTTTTCAACTGGCCAAAACGGTGGACAGTGAAGGCCGCGCGATCGTCCTGACGACGACCAAGGAACACGCCGAGTTGAAGCAGGAGCAGATCCACGCCTACGGCCCCGACCCGACCATCCCCCGGTGCGCCGGGTCGATGACCGCCGTCCTCGAACCGGCCGAGTGACCGGACATTTGCTTTGACACGCCCCGGGCGCGTCGCCTAGGATCGCACCACCTCTCCGCACGACCGAGGACTGGAGGGTCTGCCGTGGGTCGCACGTTCCCGTTGATCGCTACGCTACTCCTGGTGGCCGCGTCCGCTCCGTTAACCGCGGCCGACGCACGACAAGACTTTCGCACCGAGGCCCGGTCGGCCCGCCACCGCGATTCGACATTCCAACTCTTCACACAATCGCTGACGCCGGCGGACGCGCTGAACGTCTACGCCGAGGTGTTGGAAAAGCTCGGGGAGACGCACCCCGACCTACGCGGCTCCGGCCCGGCCGTGCTGTACGCCCACGGCCTGACCGAGTTGGACCGGGCGCTCGACGACCCGAGTTTCCGCGACGCTCACCTCCCGGGCACGCCGGACGACCGCCGGCTCGCCTTCCAGCGCGCCCTCCGCGACGAGTGGAAGGCCCGCGTGCCACTCACGGTCCGGGACGCCCGCCAGGCGGTGTACGACCTGCTCCGCGACGGCCAGGCGGTCCTGAACCTGCGAACCCCGGCGGCGCTGGTCCTCGAATTCGTCTGCGGGGCGTGCCAGGGGCTGGACGACTACACGCAGTTCCTCGCGGCCGTGCCGGACGCCGTCGCCGCCATGACGACCGTGCCCGAGGCCGTGCTGATCGCCGGGCGCGACGGCATCGGGTATCTGCGGCTGTCGGCCTTCCGCGAGTTCACGGTCCGAGAACTCGAAGACGCCGTGACCCGGCTCCGCGGCGACGGCTTGCGGGTGCTGATCGTCGATCTCCGCGGCAACCCCGGCGGGCTGTTGCAAGTCGCCGTCGCGGTCGCTCAGAAGTTCCAGCCGCACGGCATCATCGCCACCACGCAGTCGCGGACGCCGGAGTTCGCCGCCCGCGTCTTTTCGTCCGATTCGGGGGCGACCGCGTGGGACGTGCCATTGGTGGTCCTCATCGACGGCAAGACGATGTCGGCCGCCGAAGTCGTGGCGGCGGCGTGGAAGGAACAGCAGCGGGCGACGCTCGTCGGCGTGCCGACGTTCGGCAAAGGGGCCGTGCAGTCGGCCCCGCAGAAGTTGCACAAGGGGGCGTTGATCGTGACCATCGCCAAGCTCTTCGGCCCGCTCGGCAAACCGCTCGACGGGACCGGGGTGACTCCGCACCACGTCGAACCCGACCCGGCCCGCCAATTCGACCTCGCCGTCCTCAAAGCCCTCGAAATGATCGCCCGATGACGCCCGACTTCCCGACCCCTGCCGCAAACGCCCTGATCGCCCTCGCCCTCGCCGAAGACCTCGGCGACGCCGGCGACGTGACTTCGCTCGGCACGATCCCGGCCGACCGCCGCGGCCGCGCGACGTTCGTCGTTCGCACGCCGGGCGTCGTCGCCGGGCTGCCGGTAATCGCGCTCGTCCTTGCCCAGTTGCACGCGGCCGTCGCACTCACGGTTCTCGTTACCGACGGCACGCACGCCGAGCGCGGCACCCGCCTCGCCACCGTCGAAGGTCCGTTGCGCGCGATCCTGACGGCGGAGCGGACGGCGTTGAACTTCCTCCAGCGCCTGAGCGGCGTCGCCACCTTAACGCGGCGGTACGTCGATGCCGTCGCCGGGCTGCCGGTCGCGCTGCTCGACACGCGCAAGACGACGCCCGGGTGGCGGCTGTTGGAGAAGTACGCCGTGCGGACGGGCGGGGGCACCAACCACCGCGTCGGCCTGTACGACGGCGTGCTGATCAAGGACAACCACCTCGCCGGCTTCCCGGACCCGCGCACGGCCGTGACCGACGCCGTCGCCGCCGCGCAGGGCCACCCGGCGTCGCGGCACCTGCCGATCGAAGTGGAAGTCGATACGCTCGACCAACTCGACGTGGCCCTCGCGGCACGGCCGGCCATCGTCCTGCTCGACAACATGACCAACGAGCAGTTGCGCACGGCCGTTGCCCGCCGTAACGCCGTCGCACCCGGGGTGTTGCTCGAAGCCTCCGGCGGCGTCAACTTGACGACCGTCCGCGGCATCGCCGAGACCGGGGTCGAGCGCGTCAGCGTCGGCGCGATTACGCATTCGGCGACCGCCCTCGACATCGCGCTCGACTACGACGCATGACGCCCGCCCAAGAATACTGTGCGTTTCCGACCGCCCACCTCGGCCAACGGGCGTGGGTGTACGAGTCGCTGGAAAGCACGAACGACACGGCCGCGGCGCTCGGTGCCGACCCAGCCCACGCCGGGCTGGCCGTGGTCGCGCGGCACCAGACGGCCGGCCGGGGAACTTACGGACGGGTTTGGGAGAGTCGGCCCGAGTCGTCGCTGCTGCTGTCGCTAATTCTGCACCCGCCGCCGCACTTGCGCCGGCCGGTCGTGCTGACCGCCTGGGCCGCCGTCGGCGTGGGGGACGCCGTGCGCGAGTTGACCGGTCGAACGCCGCGCATCAAGTGGCCGAACGACTTGCTCGTCGAGGGCCGTAAGGTGTGCGGCATCCTCATCGAGCAGTCGGCGAGTGTCGTCGTCGGCATCGGGTTGAACCTGACCCAGACGGCCGACGACTTCCGCACGGCCGGCCTGCCCGACGCGACCTCGCTGGAGTTAGTGGCTCCGCAAACCGACCCACTCCCGTTCGTCGGTGTTCTGGGTATCGTCTTGAAGCACCTCGATCACCGCTACGGCCAGCTCTTCGGCACCGGCGGCGCGGAAGTCGAGGAGGCGTGGCGGGTGCAGTCGCACCTGGTCGGCCGGCGGGTCGTCCTGGAAACGTCCGACGGTCTGGCCGTGCCGGGACACCTGCGGTCGATGTCGTTCGACGCGGTCGAACTCGATTGCGGTGAGGTCGTGCCGCAAGTTTGGTCGCCGGAACGGGTGCGCGGGTTGCGCCTGTTGGACGGGCCGGCATGAACTTTCGATGAGAGCGACGCCGTCCGTTGATGCTCCGCCGGTCGGCCGTATACTTTCCCGCACTCGACCCGACCGTTCCCTCGTCCCGAGTGGGTTCCGCTATGCGCCTCCGCCTTCTGTTGGTCACCCTGCTGTTACTCGGCGTTGGCGTCGCCCCGGCTGCCGACTGGCCGCAGTGGCGCGGCCCCAACCGCGACGGCAAGTCGGCCGAAACTGGCCTGCTGAAGGGTTTTCCGGCCGACGGCCCGAAACTGCTTTGGAAGGTCACCGAGGCGGACGTGATCGGCACCGGCTACGGCACCCCCGCGATCGTGAAGGGCAAACTCTACGTCGTCGGGGCCGACGGGGCGAACGCCGGGGCCGCCGAGTCGGTCGCCTGCCTCGACGCGGCCACCGGTGCCCCGGTCTGGAAGATGGCCCTCGACACCACTAAGGGCAGCTACCTCGGCATGTGGGGCGGCGGCCCGCGTTCCACGCCGACCGTGGACGGCGAGTCCGTTTACGTCCTCGGCTCGACCGGCGACCTCGTCTCGCTGGAGGCCGCGACCGGCAAGGTCGTCTGGAAGAAGAACCTCGTCAAGGACTTCGGCGGGGCGGTGCCCAAGTGGGGCTACTCCGAGTCGCCCCTGATCGACGGCGACAACGTCGTCTGCACCCCCGGCGACAAGACCGGGATGGCCGCGCTCAACAAGAGGACCGGCGACACCGTCTGGGCGTGCAAGGAGTTGACGGACGGGGCCGGTTACTCGTCGGTCGTGATCGCCAACGTCGGCGGGGTCAAGCAGTACGTGCAGCAGACGGCGACGCACGCCGTCGGCGTCAACGCGGCCGACGGCAAGTTGCTCTGGAAGGTCGGCCAGATCAAGCGGGCCACCGCGGTCATCCCGACCCCGGTCGTCGCGGGCAGTTACGTCTACTTCACGTCGGGCTACGGGGCCGGCGGCGAACTCGTGCAAATCGGCCCCGACGGCAAGTCGGCGCGGGTCGTCAACAAGACCAGCGCGGTCGCCAACCACCACGGCGGCGTCATCGAGCTCAATGGCAAGCTCTACGGCCACTCGGACGCGAAGCAGTGGTTCTGCTACGACTACCTCGCCGGCGGCGACGACTTGGTCTGGCGCAGTGACAAGCTCGACAAGGGTTCGATCACCTACGCCGACGGCCAGTTCTACTGCTACGGCCAGGGCAAGGGCACGCTCGTGACGGTCAAGGCGACCGACAAGGCGTGGGACGAGACGGGCCGCTTCACGATTCCCGAGAAGAGTACTCTCCGCCCGAGCATGGGGATGGTCTGGGCGCACCCGGTCGTCGCCGACGGCCGGCTGTACCTCCGCGACTACGAGAAGCTGTTCGTCTACGACATCGCCGCCAAGCCGCAGTGAGGCGAGCCGGAAGCGTGAGCGCCCGGAGGTCTTTAAGAGCAACCCCTCGGAGTCCCGCCATGTCGAGCGAGCCGGAGCGTCTCGCGCAGGTGCGGCGACTCCTCGACGACGTTCTGCCGACCAACGCCTTCTACGCGGCGAAGTTCGGCACGCCCACGCTGCGAACGTGGGCCGACTTCACTGCCCTGCCCTTCACGACGAAGGCCGAACTGCTGGGCGGCGCGAACCGCACCTTTCCGCTCGACCGCTACGCGCGGATGCATCAGACTTCGGGCACGACGACCGGACAGCCGCTGCGGGTTTACGACACCCCGGAGAGTTGGCAGTCGATGTTGGACTGCTGGCACGCCAGCTACGCCGGCCTCGGCGTCGCGCCCGGCGACCGGCTGTCCTTCCCGTTCTCGTTCGGCCCCTTCCTGGGCTTCTGGACGGCGTTCGAGGCGGCGACGCAGGCGGGGATTTTCGCCCTGCCCGGCGGCGGCCAGAACACGTCGGCCCGCCTTCGGTGCGTGATCGAACATCACGTCACCGTCGTCTTCTGCACGCCGACTTACGGGCTGCACCTCGCCGAAGTCGCGGCGAAGGAAGGCATCGACTTGGCCGCGTCGGCGGTGACGAAACTCGTCGTCGCCGGGGAGCCGGGCGGCAGCATCGCAGGGCTTCGCGCGCAACTCGAAGCGGCCTGGGGGGCGCGGGTGCTCGACCACTACGGCCTGACCGAAATCGGCCCGATGGCGTTCGAGCACGCGGACGCGCCGGGGTCGATGGCCGTCCTCGAAAGCCACTACGTCGCCGAGATGATCGACGCGAACGCGGACGGGGTCGGCGAGTTGGTCGTCACCAACTTGCACCGGACGGCCTGCCCGGTGGTCCGCTACCGCACCGGCGATTTGGTGCGGCTGCAAGGGAACAAACTCGTCGGCGGTATCCTCGGCCGGACGGACGACATGCTCCACATTCGCGGCAACAACGTTTACCCGACGGCGATTGAGGCGATCGTCCGCCGCTTTCCCGAAGTGGCCGAATTCCGCCTGATCGTCGAGGAAACCGGACCGATGGCCGACCTCCGGCTGGAGTTAGAGCCGCACAGTTTTGCGGCCGGGGATTTGGCCCCGCGCGTGCAGCGAACCATCCGCGAAGAGTTGCTGTTCCGCGTCGAGGTGACGACCTGCCCGGCGGGGAGCCTGCCCCGGTTCGAGTTAAAAGCCCGCCGATTGGTGCGGAACCGGCGTGAAAATCCGCCCGCCGCCGACTAAAACGATATCCCCACCCCGCGCCCCGCCTGGAGCCTCCCGATGCGACGCCGATGGACATTCCCTGTACTCGCGGCGACCGTGCTGCTCGCCGCGAGTACCGCCCCGGCCGCCGACTGGCTCCACTGGCGCGGCCCCTTGCAGACCGGTTTCTCGGCCGACGTCGGCCTGCCGGACTCGTTCGACGTGACCGAGGTCGGCAAGCAGAATCTGCTCTGGAAGGCCCCGTTCGGCGGCCGGTCGGCCCCGCTCGTGATGGGCGGCCGCCTGTTCATGAGCGGCGGGTATGACATGTCCAAGCCGACCGAGGGCGAGCGCGTCGTCGCGTTCGACGCCACGACCGGCGCGAAGCTTTGGGAGAAGCGGTTCAACGTCTTCCACGCCGACATCGTGTCGAGCCGGTTGGGCTGGTGTACGCTGTCCGCCGACGCCGCGGCCGGGACGATCTTCGTCCACACTTCCGCCGGCTTCCTGTACTGCCTCGACAAGGACGGCAAGGAACTGTGGGCGCGGCAACTGACCGAAGAGTTCGGTCGCGTCACCGGGTACGGTGGCCGCATCGTCTCGCCCGTCTACGATTCGGGTCTCGTGATCGTCGGCATGGTCAACGCCAGTTGGGGCGATCAGGCCCGCGGCCAGGGCCGCTTCGTCGCCTTCGACGCCAAGACCGGGGCCGTCGCCTGGTGGTCGTCGCCGACGGACGACTTAAAGACTCCGAGCATCAACTTGCGGGGCACCTACTACTCGATCCCCGTCGTCGCCACGATCGCCGGTCAGCGGTTGCTCATCAGCGGCGGGGCCGACGGCTGCGTCCACGCCCTGAAGCTCCGCACGGGCGAGCGGGTCTGGAGCTACCAGTTCTCGGCCGGCGTGATTAACCCGTCCCCGGTCGTCAGCGGCAACCTCGTCTACATCAGCCACGGCGAGGAGAACCCCGAGGGCGGGTCGATCGGCCGCGTCATATGCCTCGACGCCTCGAAGGTGGATGCGAAGACCAAGAAGCCGGCGTTGGTCTGGGAGAACAAGAAGCTGTCGCGCCGCTTCGGCCTGGCGTCGCCGGTACTGGCCGACGGCCGGCTGTACTGCCCGGACGACGCCTCCGAGTTGACGTGCTTCAGCGCCAAGTCGGGCAAGGTGCTGTGGCGGCAGAAATACGGCACGGTCAGCCGCGGTGCCCCACTGATCGCCGACGGCAAGCTGTACGTGTTCGACGTGAACGCGAAGCTCGCCGTCTTCAAACTGAACGGCGACGCCGAGCCGGAAGAAATCGCCAGCATCCCCTTCCGCAAGGAGTCCGGGGCCGGCTTCGTCGAAACGCACGGCACGCCGATCGCCGTCAACAGCCGCCTGTACTTCCTGACGCAAGAGAACCTGTACTGCGTCGGTAAGCCGGGTGCCATCCCCGGGCTCGACAACGCCCCGCCGGCCGACGCGGAAAAGCCGGTCGCCGCGGACGCCGCGCCGGTCGCCGTGCGCATCTTCCCCGCCGACGTGGCCGCGAAGCCGGGCGAGGTCGTCGCGTTGAGCGTGAAGTTCCTCGACGCCAACGGCCGCGAAGTGACGGCCCCGGCCGACGCGAAGCTCGACTGGACGCTGCCGCAACCGCCGTTGCCGCCGACCGCGCCGAAGGGGGCGACGGCCCCGCCGGCACTCAACGCCGAGTTGACGCCCGAGGGCGTGGCCGCGAAGCTCACCGTCGGCAAACTCCCGCGCCAACAAGGTACGGTGACGGTCAAGTTCGGGGCGATGGCGGCATCGGCCCGAGTCCGCGTCGCGGCCGGTGTGCCGTCGAAAGAGGACTTCGAGAAGGTTCCGGTCGGGGCCACCCCCGGCGGCTGGATGAACGTCGCGGGTAAGTTCTTCGTCGTCGAGAAGGACGGCCAGAAGGTGTTGGCGAAGGTCAACACCGACGCCCGGCCGCCGATCGCACGGGCCAACGGCTACATCACCCGACCGTCGGCGTCCAACTACACGATCCAGGCCGACCTGATGGGCACGCAAGTCGGCGGCAAGTTCGCCGACATGGGGGTCGTTAACAGCCGGTACACGCTCATTCTCGACGGTAAGCCCGACTCGGCGGCCGGCAAGCGCCAGGCCCGCCTCGTCAGTTGGGAAGCCAAGCCGCGCGTCAACAAAGTCCTCGAATTCGACTGGCAACCGGACGTCTGGTACACGGTCAAGTTGTGCGTCGAACCGGGCGAGAAGACCGGCGTCGCCAAGGCGAAGTTCTGGAAGCGCGGCGAGGCCGAGCCGGCCGACTGGCAGATCACCTACGAAGACCCCAGCCCCAACCGCGAGGGCGCGGCCGCCGTCTACGGGTACGTTTCCAACGCCACCGACGCCGTCGCCGGCTCGGAACTCTTCTACGACAACGTCTCCATTACCCCCAACGCCAAGTAACCTCCACCGGGGACACCCCTCATGCGACGACTCTTCACCCCGCCGCGGGTTATTGCCGGCATCGCACTGACCGTCGTCGGCCTAGCGGTCGCCGTCAGCGCCCGCCCCGCGCCGCAGGACAAGCCGGCCGAGAAGCCGGCCGTGCTCGAACACGCGATGTTCGGCGGCACGCCGGCGCGCAACTTCGTGGTGCCCAACGAGAAGTTCGCACCGGTGCAGTTGATGCCGGTCAAGGACGAGGCCGGCAAGGAGTTGAAGCCGGCCGACGCGGTCGTGAAATGGCAGGCCGACCTCGGCAGCCGGGCCTACGGCGGACCGACCGTCGCCGGGGGCAAAATCTTCATCGGCACGAACAACGAGAAGCCGCGCAACCCGCGCGACGCCAAGAAGAACGCCGACGGCGATGTCGAGCCGATCGACACGGGCGTGCTGATGTGCTTCGAGGAGGCGACCGGCAAGTTCCTCTGGCAGGCGGTCCACGACAAACTCCCGGGCGGGAACGTCGTCGATTGGCCCAAGGAGGGCATCTGCTCGACGCCTCTCGTGGAGGGGAACCGCGTTTACTACGTCAGCAACCGCTGCACGCTGGTCTGTGCCGACGTGAACGGGGCGGCCGACGGCCGGCAGGGCAAGCCGCTCCAGTTCCTCGCCGCCCCCGATTTCAAGACGTTGAAGCCGGCCTACGACACCCCGACGGACGCCGACGTCCTTTGGGAACTCGACATGATCGGCACGCTGGGCGTCTTCCCGCACAACATGTCCGCGAGCAGCCCGCTGCTGGTCGGCGACATCCTGTACATCGTCACCGCCAACGGCGTCGATGAAGGTCACATCAACATTCCGTCGCCGCAAGCCCCGAGTTTCCTGGCGGTCGATAAGAAGACCGGCAAGGTGCTGTGGACCAAGAACGACCCCGGCAAGCAGATCATGCACGGCCAGTGGTCGAACCCCTGCTACGCCGACATCAAAGGCGTCCGTCAGGTCATCTTCCCCGGCGGCGACGGCCTCCTCCGGGCGTACAAACCCGAGACCGGCGACCTGTTGTGGCAGTTCGACTGCAACCCCAAGGACTCGAAGTACGAACTCGGCGGCACCGGCACCCGCAACGACTTCATCGGCACGCCGGTGATTTACAACAACCTCGTCTACATCGGCGTCGGCCAAGACCCGGAACACTTCTCCGGCATCGGCCACTTCTGGTGCATCGACCCGGCGAAGGCGACCGCGGACAACAAAGACCTGTCGCCGAGGGACGAACTCTTCGACGCCAAAGACCCCAAGAACGCGGCGTCCGGCCTGGTCTGGCACTACGGCGGCGCGGACAAGCGGAAGTTCGTGCCCCGCGACTTCACCTTCGGCCGGACGATGAGTTCCGCCGCCATCATCGACGACGTGCTGTACATCGGCGAGTTGCAGGGGTACGTCCAGGCACTCGACGCCAAGACGGGCACGAAGTTCTGGCAGTACGACTTGAAGGGCGCGATCTGGGGATCGACCATCGTCGTCGATGGCAAGGTCTACGTCGCCACCGAGTCCGGCGACCTGTTCGCCTTCAAGCACGTCAAGGGGCCGAAAGTCCTCGACGAGATCGACGTCCCGGACGCGACGGACAACAAGGACTTCAACACCAAGTTGAAGGCCAAGCGGAAGCTCGTCGAGGCCGAATACCTCCTGGGCAAGTGCGAGTTCGACGCCCCGATCCGCTCGACCCCGGTCGTGGTCAACGGGGTCATGTTCGTCATGACCGAGAAGACCCTGTACGCGCTCGAAGCTCCGAAGAAGTAGCCGGTTCCGGGAGCGCAGAAGTCGGAGTGCAAAGTGCAGACTGAATGTCCCCCACCGCTCGGCTGAGGTTTTCATTCTGCACTTTGCACTCCTCACTTTGCACTCCCCGAGCGACCCCGCCTATCAATGTCGATGTCCCCACTTGCCCCACCCCCTGCCCGCGAGGCCCGTCCCCCATGCGCGACACCCCCGGTAAACCGACGCCCGTCACCGGTGCCACCCTCGACGAGAAGTGCAAGAACGCCAAGGCCCAACTCGACAAGCACTTCGTCGAGACCGTGCAATGGCACTTCAACCCCGAGACCGGCACGCCGTTCTGGCTGGACAAAGCCAAGACGTTCAACTTCAACCCGCTCACGGATGTGAAGAGCTACGCCGACATCAACAAGTTCCCGATTTTTGAGGACGACTGGCTGCGCGGCGGGCCGATCCGCAAGTGGGTGCCGAAGGCCTACGCCGACCGCGGCGTCTACGTCTTCGAGACCGGCGGCACGACCGGTTTGCCCAAGACGCGGATCGTCATCGACGACTTCAAGATCGACTACGAGATGATGTCCGACACCCTGCCCGATCAGTCGTTCCCCAAGGGCAGCAACTGGCTCATGCTCGGGCCGTCCGGGCCGCGCCGCCTGCGGCTCGCCATCGAGCACCTGGCCCAGTACCGCGGCGGCATCTGCTTCTGCGTCGATCTCGACCCGCGCTACGTCGTCAAGTGCCTCAAGGAGCGGAAGATCGCCGAGGCGCAGTCGTACAAGGACCACTGCATCGATCAGGCGCTGACCGTCCTCGCCGGCGGCCACGACATCAAGTGCATGTTCACGACGCCCAAGCTGCTCGCCGGGTTCGACGAGCAACTTCGTGCCGGCAAACTCGAAGACAAGTACCGCGCCCTCGGCAAGCCGATCCCGGCCGGTGGCCTGCGGTCGATCAAGTCGGCCGGGATCACCGGCATCTTCTCGGGCGGCACCGAGTTCACGCCGCAGTTCACCCGCGAAGCCTACGAAGAGATGCTCGACGACGGCGACGTGTACATGACGCCCACCTACGGCAACACGCTCATGGGCCTCGCCTGCTCGAAGCCGATCGGGCCGGAGGACGGGTTCAAGATCAGCTACTACGCCCCGCAGCCCCGCGCCGTCATCGAGGTCGTCAACCCGGACAATTTCGAGGAAGTCGTCGCTTACGGCGCGACCGGCCGGGTGATGCTCACGACGTTGACCAAAGAGTTCTTCGTGCCGCGGTTCCCGGAGCGGGACGAGGGCGAGCGCGAAAAGCCGTTCGACAAGTACCCGTGGGACGGCGTCAGCGGCGTCCGCCCGTTCACCGCGCTGGCCGGCGGCACGGTCGTCGGGGTTTATTGACTACGGCGACGATCCACAAAATGACAGTGCCCGGCGAGAACTCGCCGGGCACTGTCATTTTTTAATTTAATTCGTACACGTCAACTCTGTCGGAGTCATTCGGAGTCATTCAGCGTCACTTTTCGTTGGCCGCGGGTGACCCTCCGGTCATCTTACCGCCCCCCGTGCCGACCGGCGGCGGAGGAATCGTCCTGTTCAAGTCCTTGGGAATCTCCGTCTTACTGCTGTCTTTACCACAGCCACTGAGGCCAACGACCGCGATGGCCGCGAGGAGAGAAGTTGCGAGTGCAAATTTCATGACTGTAAGTATCTCTGGAAATAGTCTGTGTCGGGAAATGGTGTCGATTTGGGGCGGGCCTCCCGAGCCATGTCGGCAAGCCCGCCGGTTTCGTTGCTGAGTCTCGGCTCAGTTCGAGAGGCGACTCACATCGACCACTTGGCCGTCGCTCTTTCCGGCCATCGCTTGGAGAACGTACCAGTCGCTGCCGGCCGAAGTCGGGTTCCGCACCCCGCTCGCGCCTTGCCGCAGACCCCGGACCGAACCGTCACCCATTGCGAACTGGACGATGCCAGTGTGGGCGCTGCTGAAGTAGTTCCAGCCGCCCTTGTTCGCCCCCGCCCCGCCGTTCGGGGCCAGGCCGAATTTGAGCGGAACTGCTCCGACACCCATCCACGCCCACTTGAAGCTCTTCGTGGTACCGGTCGCCTCGCAACCCAGGCCCTCACCGAACATCAGCGTGTTCGACGATCCGTCGGTGATGCCGACGAACGTCGTCCGCGAGCGGTTCGTGAGAATGCCCTCGTAAAGTGCCAGGTTGGCACCCGGGCCGTCGAAGGGGCTGGACGTGACCACTTCGCTCGCCCGGCCCAACGCCCCCGCCACCCCGACGTAATTGGTCAGTCCGAAGTCCAGTGTGTTACCGCCGCCGAAGAAGCCCCCCGTGATCGAAGCCGTCGGGTAAGGCGGGGCCGGCCCGACGGCGATCATCGCTCCGTTAACAGTTTCACTCGTCCCCAAAATCGGGTCGGACGGGCAGCGGAACATCTTAATTTTGGAAAATGCCAGGCTGTAGTCCGGGTTAACACTCCACCACTGACGCACTGCTGTCGTACTGAGGCTCGGCGTCAGGATCGAGTTCAGGTCTTTGGACACCGTGAGCTGGCGGTAAATGTTTTCTTGTTCCAGGTACGGCAAGATGAGCGTCAAGGAGCCGAACCATTGTCCCTCGAAAAATCCCGTACTGGCCGGGGTGCAGGTGAGACACGGCCCCAAGGCTCCGGGCGGGAGTACTGAGTTGGCACTCTCGTAGTTGTGGGCGGCGAGCGCGATCTGCTTCAAGTTGTTCGAGCAACTCATGCGCGAGGCCGCTTCGCGGACTTTCTGGACCGCCGGCAGGAGCAGGCCGATCAGGATGGCGATGATGGCAATGACCACGAGCAACTCGATCAGCGTGAACGCCGACCGTCGGGCCGAAGACAAGCGGAACATTTCGTCTCCAATCAGGTGAGTGATCGGCCGAATCGGAGTGATAATTCGGCCGAAGGTACGAATCAAGACAACGCACGCAGGGCACCGGAAGAGCCGTTCGAGAACGAGACCACTTAGACGCAGATCAAAATATCTTGTGAACAGCTCTCCTATTTCCCTAATACCCATCCTTACCACAACGAATCTTCGCGTCCAGCACTTTTAGCACATTTTTTTGACTTTCGATTTCCGATGCTTGCCAGTCGAGCAGCTCTTGCCTTGTCTCGACAGAAACGCCCAAGAATCGAGCAATACCAGGACGGCATTGATCGTATGCTTCATCAATCGACCAGTATCGAAAAGTCCTGCGGACCCTTTCCCCGCGTCCGGGGAGCGGTTGAGTCGCTAAAATGGTCCCGGTTGGGAACTCGAACTTCACCCCCTCGCCGAGCCACGCCATGATCCAGATCCCCGCCCTCCGCTTCGGCAAGCCGTACACGAGCCTTGAAAAGGCGACGCTGATCCACCACGTGACCGGGGAGCCGGTCGCCGAGGTCAGCCAGGTGACCGGGTCGCAGATCGCCCGCGACCTCGGCCAGATGGAACGCGCCCACAAGGAACTGCGGGCCATCCCCATCCGCGACATCCTCGAAATCTACCGCAAGGCGGCCGACTATTTCGTCAACGCAACACTGCCCTGCGGCGACGCCGAACTGACCTTCGACGACTACGTCCGAAATCTGTCGGCGACGACCGGGTCGCCAATGATATTTTGCCGTCGTAACGCCTTGAAAGTCCACTACGTTCTCGAAAATATTGAGGTCGTCCTCGGCGGACTCACCCGCGGCCTCGACCTGAACGCCCTCGACACGGGGTATAGCACTAGTGGCGGGCGGATGCAGGCGTTCTACCCGACGACGGACGTGTTCGGGGCCGTGCTGCCGTCGAACTCGCCGGGGGTCCACTCGCTCTGGGTGCCGACGATCGCGTTCAAGATGCCGCTGCTGTTGAAGCCGGGCCGCGAGGAGCCGTGGACGCCGATGCGGGTGCTGCAAGCCTTCATCAAGGCGGGGTTGCCGGCCCAGTTCCTCGGCTTCCTGCCGACCGACCACGCCGGGGCGTCGGACATCCTGCGGCTGTGCGGCCGGAGCATGGCCTTCGGCGACGACAAGACGATGGCCCCGTACAAGAACGACCACCGCGTCGAGATTCACGGCACCGGGTACAGCAAGTACATCTTCGGCGAGGACCAGGCCGACGACTACGAGCAGTACCTCGACACGATCGTCGAAGGCATCGCCGGCAACGGCGGGCGGGCGTGCGTGAACGCTTCGGCCGTCTGGACGCCGCGGAACGGCAAGGCGATCGCCGAAGCGATTGCGAAGCGCCTGATCGGGGCTAAGCCGCGGCCGTGGGACCACCCGGACTGCGAGATCGCCGGGTTCGCCAAGCCCGAGGTCGCGGACGCCATCGACGGCATGGTCACGACCGCCCTGGAAACGCCGGGGGCGGTCGATGTCACCGAGCAGTTGCGGGGCACGCCGCGGCTGGTCAAAGAGGGCCGGATCGCCTACTTGCTCCCCACAATCGTACGGTGCGACACGCCGGACCACCCGCTGGCCAACAAGGAGTTTTTGTTCCCCTACGCGTCCGTCGTAGAATGTCCGCAGGCCGACGTGCTGAAGCGCATCGGGTACACCCTCGCGGCGACCGTGCTGAGCGAGGACGAGCGGTTCCTCGCCGACGCGATGGCCTGCCCGAACATCGAGCGACTGAACATCGGCGCGCTGCCGACCAACCGATTGACGTGGGACCAGCCGCATGAAGGGAATCTTTTCACTCACCTCTACCGCCAGCGTGCCCTCAACATCGCGCCTGCCGTCCACCCCGCCGCAGGCCAGCCCGCACGACCCGCCGCCGTCAGACAGAGCGTCGCCGCCGTTTGACTTCCAGCCCCTCGGCCGGGTCGTGTTCGCGGCCGGGGCATTACACCGCCTCGGCGAACTGACGCGGTCCGTCGGGGCGACCCGCGTCTTGCTCGTCACGGACCCCGGCCTGGAGACGGTCGGCCACCCCCAGCGGGCGGCCGCGTCACTCGCCGAGGCCGGCCTGCCGGTCTTCACCTTCGACGGCGTTCAGGAGAATCCGACCGAATCCCACGTCGCCCGCGGCGTCGATTTCGCCCGCGCTCACGGCATCGACGCCATCGTCGCCGTCGGCGGCGGCAGTTCGATGGACTGCGCCAAGGGCATCAATTTCATCTTGTCCAACGGCGGTCGGATGGCCGACTACAAGGGCCACGGCAAGGCGACCAAACCGATGCTGCCGAGCGTCGGCGTCCCGACGACCTCGGGGACCGGCAGCGAGGCGCAAAGTTACGCGCTGATTACCGACGAGTCGTCGCACCTCAAGATGGCCTGCGGGGACAAGAAAGCGGCCTTCCGCATCGCCATTCTGGACCCCGAACTGACCCTGACCCAACCGCGGATGGTGACCGCCGTCACCGGCATCGACGCCGTCGTCCACGCCCTCGAAGCCTTCGTCTGCACCCGCAGGAACGCGGTCTCGGTCGCCAGTGCGGCGGCGGCCTGGCGGCACCTCGCCCCGAACTTTGAAGCGGTCTTGCACGCGCCCGGCGACCTCGCGGCCCGTTCCGCCATGCAACTCGGCGCGTACCTCGCCGGGTCGGCCATCGAGCACTCGATGCTCGGGGCCTGCCACAGTTGCGCGAACCCGCTCACGGCCCACTACGGCCTGACCCACGGCGTCGCCATCGGGATCATGCTGCCGCACGTCGTCCGCTTCAACGCCGTGACCGTCGGCCACCTCTACGCCGAGTTGCTGCCCGGTGTGGACGCCCCCGGTGAGGAGTTGGCGCGGCGGGTGACGGCGATGGTCGTTGCCGCCGGGTTGCCGACGCGGTTGCGGGATTGCGGCGTCGGCGACGGCATCTTGCCGCTGCTCGCCGAGGAGGCCAACCAACAGTGGACGGCCCGCTTCAACCCGCGGCCGGTGACCGACGCCGACCTGCTCGCGATCTACCAGGCCGCCTACTGAGACCCGCCATGACGCACCGAGCCGCCCTGATCTTCGCGCTGGTTGTCGCCGGTGCCGTGGCGAGTGCCGCCGACTGGCCACTGGCCCGCGGGGACGCCCGGATGCGCGGCATCGGGGTCGCCACCCTGCCGGACCAACTCGCCGAAGTCTGGGCCTTCAAGTGCGGCGACGCCATCGAGACGGCCCCGCTCGTCGTCGGCAACGTCGTTTACGTCTCCTGCCTCGACAAGCACCTGTACGCCATCGACTTGAAGACCGGCATGCAAGTCTGGAAGCGGAAGCTCGGCGCGTTCAAGGCGTCGCCGGGCTACGACGGCGGCCGCGTCTACGTCGGCGACCTCGAAGGCAAGTTCTACGCGGTCGATGCGACCAAGGGCGAGTTGCTCTGGACCTTCGAGACGCAGGGCGAGATCCACGCTGCGCCCAACTTCGTCGGCGGCGACGTGCTCATCGGCTCCCACGACTCGACTCTGTACCGACTCAACCGCGACGGCAAGAAGGTCTGGGAGTACAAGATCGACGGCCCCATCAACGCCGCGGCCGCGATCGCCGGCGACCGCACCTTCGTCGCCGGCTGCGACAGCCTCTTGCACGTCGTCGAAGTGGCGACCGGCAAGTCCCTCGGGTCGGTGGACCTGGGCGGTCAGGCGGCGGCGGGCGGGGCCGTCGAAGGCGACGGGGTCTACGTCGGCACCATGACGAATCAGGTACTGGCGGTGAACTGGAAGACGCTGAAAAAGTCCTGGGAGTTCGAGGCCAAGCGCCGCCAGCAGCCGTTCTACTCGTCGGCCGCGGTGACCAAAGACCTCGTCGTCATCGGCGGCCGCGACAAGCGGGTGTACGCCCTGAACCGCGAGACCGGCGTCGAGAAGTGGAGCTTCGTGACCGAGGGCAGCGTCGATGCGTCGCCGGTGATCGTCGGCAGTCGCGTCTACGTCGGCTGCCTGTCGAACACCGGCGAGTTCTACGCCCTCGACCTCGCCACGGGCAAGCAAGTCCAGCAGGTCACGCTCGACAGCGCCGTCGGCGGCACGGTCGGCGTCGGCCCGGACTGCCTCCTCGTCGGCACCGACAAGGGCACGCTGTACAAGCTCGGGACGAGGTAGCCGGGTCAGGACCGCGTCAGGGCCTGGAACCCGATCGACCCGCTGCCGTGGTTGACGCGGTTGCGGCCCGTCTTTTTCGAGTGGTAGAGCGCCTCGTCGGCCTCGCGGACCAGAACGGCGGCGTCCCGCGTCTCGGCCGTGAGCGTGCTGACGCCCGCGCTGACCGTAACCGGCCGATGTGCCCAAGCGGCCCCGGCGACAGCCAGCCGGCAGCGTTCGGCGAGAATCATCGCGCCCTCGTAGTCCGTTTCGGGCAGCACGATGACGAACTCTTCGCCGCCGTAGCGGGCGACCGTGTCGGTCGTGCGGGCCGCCCCGGCGATCGTCGCGGCCACGGTCTTCAGCACCTCGTCGCCGGCGGGGTGGCCGTAGATGTCGTTGAAAAGTTTGAAGTAATCGACATCCAACAAGACGACCGAGAGCGGGTGGCCGTGGCGGAGGGCTAGATCGTAAGCGTCGGCGAGTCGGGCGTTGAACGCCGCCCGGTTTTTAACGCCGGTCAGTGCGTCGGTCAGTGCCAGTTCGCGCAGCAGAACGTTCGTCCGCTCCAGTTCGATGCGGTACATTTCCAGCCGCGCCTCGGTCCGCACCGCCTCGCCCACGTCCCGGAAAACGATGTCGATCACCTTGCGGCCGCCGTGGCTGACCAGGCTCGCACTGAGTTCGAGGTCGAGGAGCGATCCGTCCTTGCGCCGGTAGCGCCGCCGCCCGACCGAATACCGGCCCAGACGAGTGATCCGCTCGCAGTTGGCATCGACGCTCGCGCGGTCGTGGGTACACAGGTCGTAGAGTGTCAGCCCGAAGAGTTCGGCGGCGGAGTAGCCGAACAACTGGGTCGATGCGGCGTTCGATTCCAACACCGCTTTCGACTCCGTGTCGATCAGCAGTACCCCTTCGGCAAGCCCGTTGACCACGGTGCGGAACTTCTCCTCGCTGGCCCGCAAGGCGTCCGCGGCGAGTTTCTCGGCCGTCCGGTCCACCGCCATCCCGGCCAGGAAATGGCGGCCCGAGGCGTCCGTGAACCGGAACTTGAACGATTGCCAATGGGATGCGTTACCGCCGGGGGTCGGGACGGTTTCGTACAGCGAAACGGTCTCGCCGGTCACGAGGACGTGACGGTCGGTCTCCCGGAGCGCCCGGGCGATCTCCTCGCCCCAAATGTCGGCGTCGGTGCGGCCCAACCAGCGCTCCTTCGGCATCCCGAGGAACCGGACGAGTGGCTCGTTGACGTACACGAACCGCCCCTCGTCGTCTTTCATGAAGGCGACGGCCGGGCTGTTGTCCATGAACGCGCGAAACCGCTCCTCTTCTCGGGCCAAACTCGCCTGGGCCTGCTTCAGGCGGGCCACCTGGCGACGAGATTCGAGCAAGACCATGACCTGGCCGGCTAAGAGGGTCAGCGCCTCGCGCTGAGACGCCGTCAACTCCCGAGGAACGCGGTCGATGACGCATAAGGTTCCCAGACAGTGCCCGTCCGGGTCGGCGAGCGGAACCCCGGCATAGAAGCGGATGTGCGGCTCTCCGGTGACCAGGGGGTTGTCCCGAAACCGGGGGTCGATGGCCGCGTCGGCGACGATCATCAGTTCGCGTTTCGAAATCGCGTGGCCGCAAAACGAAATGTCGCGCGGCGTCTCCGTGGCCTTCATCCCGAAGCGGGACTTGAACCACTGTCGGTGGTCATCGACCAACGTCACCAAAGCAATGGGCGTTCCACAGATCGTCGCGGCAAGGCGGGTAATCCCGTCGTACTGGGCTTCCGGCAGTGTGTCGAGCACCCCATAGGCGTGTAAGGCGTTCAGGCGGTCGGCCTCGGAACACGTTAATGGGTTTGACATGGCCCTCCTCAGGTCGGGATTGTCGGCGGGAATCGTAGGATAATTGCACGGAACCTTAGCCCCAATTGTGGCCTGAGCAAACTTCCGCCCGGCGCAAACCGGAAAGTTATCATGAAAGCCGGCCGGCGTTGGTGCGGTATCCCGCGGATTGAGGTGAAGTCTCAGGAGCGGTTTCGCGGCGGCGGGTAGAATGTCAACTACCCCCTGCCTGGCCCGCTTCCCGACACGTACCGACGGAGTGACGCGATGACCGCAGCAGTCGATCAAGAAAAGACCGGGCTGGGCAACTACTTCATCGCCAACTACCCGCCGTTCTCGTTCTGGAAGCCCGAAAACTTGCCGGCCGCCGCCTCCGCCCTGCACCGGCCGCCGACTCCCGGCACGCCGCTCGGGCTGTACCTGCACATCCCGTTCTGCCGGAAACGCTGCAAATTCTGCTACTTCCGCGTCTACACGGACAAGAACGCCGGGGACGTGCAGACGTACACGAACGCCATCCTCAAGGAAGTCGAACTGCTCGCCCGGACCGAGTGCGTCGGCGGCCGTAAGCTCGACTACGTCTACTTCGGCGGCGGCACCCCGTCGTACTTGAGCGCCGCGCAACTGCAGTCGCTGATGGAAAAGTTGCAGGCGATCTTGCCCTGGGACGCCACGCGCGAAGTGGCCTTCGAGTGCGAGCCGGGGACGCTGCAACAGCACAAACTCGCCACGCTGAAGTCGCTCGGCGTCACCCGCCTGAGCTTGGGCGTGGAGAACTTCAAGCCGGAGATTCTGCAGTACAACGGCCGCGCCCACCTCGAAGACGAAATTCACCGCGCCTACGGTTGGGCGCGCGACCTGGGCTTCGAGCAGATCAACATCGACCTGATCGCCGGCATGGTGGGCGAGGATTGGGACAACTGGAAGGTCTGCGTCCAGAAGACGATTGCGATGGCACCGGACAGCGTCACCATTTACCAGATGGAGTTGCCGTACAACACGGTCTTCTCGAAGGAGCTGAAGGTGCTGGGCAACGACGACTTGCCGGAGCACGCCATCGCCGACTGGCCGACCAAGCGGGCCTGGGTCCGCTACGCCTTCGACGAATTCCTGGCCCACGGCTACGAGATGTCGTCGGCGTACACGGTCGTGAAGGGCAAGGCGAAGAACGGGTTCGTCTACCGGGACGCCCTGTGGAGCGGGGCGGACATGTTCGGCACCGGCGTGGCGAGTTTCGGCCACGTCAACGGCGTCCACATCCAGAACGTCGATACCTGGGAGAAGTACATCGACATGCTCGCCCGCGACGAAATCCCGCTGGGCCGCGCCCTCGAAACGACGCCGCGCGAGCGGTTGGTCCGCGAGATGATCCTGCAACTCAAGACGGGCCGGCTCAACGCCCACTACTTCTGGGCGAAGTTCGGCGCGGACATTTTCGCCGAGTTCCACGCCGGCTACGAGAAGCTCCGCGGCCTCGGCTTGCTGACCATCGACGACTCCGGCGTGTCGCTGACGGCCGACGGCTTCTTGCAAATCGACCGCTACCTGCCGACCTTCTTCGACCCCGACCGCGTGAGTAGCCGCTACACGTGATGCGAAGAGACCTCACCCCCCGGCCCCCTCTCCGAACCGGAGAGGGGGAGCAAGTGGGTTCCGGCCAACGATTCCAGCTCCCTTGCTCCCCTCTCCGCGTCGGAGAGGGGCCGGGGGTGAGGTCTCTTCAACCGCGCCACTCGTAGTCGGCCGATTGGCCGACGTTCTCCTCGACCTCGACGCTCAGGCGGTCCGGGGTCAGCGCGAACTCGGCGGCGATGGCGTCGAGCAACCGGCCGGCGAGGTACTTCGCCAGGAGTTCCGCCGTCGTGTTCTCGATGGCGAGCAACACGCAGTCCCCACGCGGGAAGACCCAGCGGCGTTCACGGTAACTCACCTCAACGGCGTCGCCCGTGTCGGTGACGTGGATGACGGGGTTCCTGGTGGCGACGAGCATGTGGTGGTCGAGTTCGTTCGTGATCGCCAGCGTGAGCCGCTTGAGGGCGACGAAGTCGAAGACGTACCAGTCCTCGCCGAGCGGTCCATCGACCTCGACCGTGGCGCGGTAGTTGTGCCCGTGCAGTTTCTCGCACTGGTGGCCGGCGAAGCTGATGAAGTGGCCGCAACTGAAGATGAAGTTGTCGTGGCCGACGCGGACCCGGTAGCGTTCGGTCATAGCGGGAGCCACTCGTCGGTGTGCCAGCGGAAGGGGTCAGTTGGCTTCAGGATACCCTCACGCAGCGCGACGAACAGGCACGCCGTGACGAGGTCGGCCGTCGTGCCGGGGTTCAGCCGGTGGCCGTCGGAGCGGAGGTAGGCGTCGAGTTCGCGCCCTGCGGTTCGGCCGGCCGCGAACTCGACGCCTAGGCCTAGCGGGAGGCCGCGCAGACTGCGGGCGTATGCCTGAACGCGGAGTGCGACCGCCTCGCCACACTTCCGGACGATTAAGGAGTCGGGGAACGCGGCAAGCCACGCGATTTGGCACTCGATGACAGCCGCTTCGACGCAACCGTGGTCGCTAAAGCCGTGCAGTAGCGGCCAGATGCCGACACCAAACAGGTCGTTGAAATTCACCGCGTACTGCCGGGCGACCATGTCGCGGCCGGCCGCCAGAGCCATCGCCTCGTGCAGTGTCACCGTCGGCTCGTCGCGCACGTCCTGCTCCGCGGCGTCGTTCAGCCCGCCGGGGTGCGCCAGGCGAATCGCAGCGTAGACTTCGCGCGCGTCCTCGACTGTCGTCCGCAACGTCTTGATGCCTTCTCGCAACGGCACGTTGCGTGGCACGGCGGCCAGCGGGGCGAGGAGCAGGATGATGCCGAGGTTGGTGTTCTGGCCGACGGCCGCTTGCGTCGCCTCGACGGCGCGGCGGATTGTTACCCCGACCGGCTGCGTCGCGGCGTCGGCGAAGATAGGGGCAATCGCCTCGGCGCTGCGGCGGAAGTCCTCGACGGTCGTGTTGACGAAGCGCGCGCCGGGGTGGACGTTGCCGACCTTGCGCGACTCGGCCTCCCATAAGCAGGCCAGGCGAACGCACTCACTGAGTGGCGTCATCGGGCGATCCCTACGGCGTGCTGGATAATCGCGCGGGCCACGTCGATTTGGCAGGCCGTCGCCAGGCTCTGCCAGCCGGGGACGCCGTTCACTTCGAGGACCGTCCAGCCGCCGCCGGGCAGCGGTAACAAATCGACGCCGGCCACGACGGCCGACACGGCGCTCGCCGCCGCGAGGGCAAGTTCCGTCGCGGAAGCGTCCAGTGTCGTCGGGCTGACCGTGGCCCCGCGTGAGGCGTTCGTCCGCCAGTCGTCGGCGGACGTTCGGCGCATCGACGCCAGGACGCGGCCACCGAGCACGAACGCGCGCACGTCCCAGCCGGGGTGCGCGATGAATTCCTGCAGGTAAATGACGCCGCCGGTCTGCTCGATGGCGCGGAAGGTCCGCCAGGCGACTTCGCCGTCCGTGACTCGGACCATGCCGCGGCCCTCTGCCCCGAACAGCGGCTTGACGACGACATCGCCCCCGATCGTGGCGAAGGCGTCGAGGGCGGCGTCGGAACGCTGGCAGACGACCGTCCGCGGCGTCGGCACGCCGGCGCGTTGCAGGGTCGCCGACGTGAGGTACTTATCGACGCAGATTTCGACGGCCCGCGGCGGGTTGACGACCGCCATGCCGCCGGCGTGCAGGACGTGCAGTTGGTCCATGCGAAAGACGACCTGTTCGAGCGACCCCGCCGGCATCGTCCGCACGATCACGGCGTCGAAACGGTCCCACGACGTATCGACGACGTTGACGCTCCCGGAGGTCGCGCGGAAGTCCAGGGCTTCGGCGTCGTGGCCTTCGGCGTGGGCGGCACGAATCAAGTCCTGGACGTGCCAACCGGTGCCGCCCGATAAGATGGCGAAGCGCATCGTCACGCCCCGTAAAACGACTTCGTGAGCAGCTTCGGTTCGACGCGGCCGAAGGTGCGACACCGGCCGGTGCGGGCGTTGGCGAAAGTGACTTCGGCCGGGCTAAAGAGTAGCGGGTCGATCTTGTAGAAGTCGCCATATTTCTGGAACAGTTCCGCGAACAGTTCGCCGTGGTCGGCCGACGCGTTCGACGGCACCTTCGGCCCGACAGCGTCGATGAGTTCGTCGTCGCAATCGACCGTCAGCGTCACGCGGCCGCCGTAGAGGATCGCGTCGTTGGTGCGGCCAATCGCGGCGAGTTCGTTCGGCGTCGTCGGCGGCAGCGGCGCGGTGCCGGTGCCGCTCAAGACTTGCGTCACGTCGAACTTCAGTTCGTGGAGTTTGTGCAAGGCCGTCTCGACGGAGCGGGCCACGACCTGCACGCCGCCGGCCAGGCTCGACGCTGGGGCGACGAGCAGGTAGCAGCGCTCGACGCCGGTCGCCTTCGAGAGCAACATTTCGAGCACATCGGCCGGCGGCAGCTTCTTCGACTCGATCACACCGACGGCGACCGGCCCGGTCTCGCGGCCGGGGATGTCGTCGAAGAGTGCCTCGCCGCCGATGATTGCACGCATCGGCCCCGACCCCATGCCGAAGAACTTGCCGAGCGTCACCTGTCGCCCGGCGTACTGGGCGGCCAGGCAGGCCCGCACCGGGTCGTCGGTGGTCACCTGCACCGCCGGCCCCGGCCACTCAGGAATCGTCGAGGGCACCAGCGACACCGTGCCGAGGTCGCCCAGGCAGACGCGCGCCAGCAGCAACCCGGCTGCCAGCCCGCCGCGGACTTCGACGCCGCAATCGAGCACTTCGACCGCGCCGGGGTGCCGCCGAATCCGCAGCGCGTCGGTGTCGTCGAACATCGCCAGGACGAGCCGTTCGGCCCGCTCGTTCATTGTCACGGGGAGACCTCCACGCGGTGCCGGGCGAACAGGGTATCGAGTTCTGCCGCACGCCTCTTGAGCGCGGCGCGGCACGCCTCCGCGTCGGCGGCCCGCTCGAAGAAGCTCAGCACCGGCTGCCCCGCGTCGATGACGCTTCCGACCGCCGGGATGTCCGCGTACTCCGGCAACGCCCACGGGTCGGCCGCGACTTCGATCGCCCGCTCGATCGCCGCGACCTCGGGGAAGCGCAGCGCGTGCGGGGCGTAGTACACCGCCTTGCCGACGATTCCGGGGATCGGGTCGCGGCGCTGCACGCCGTCGAGAGCACAGCGGCCGGTGGCGTGTTCGAGCACTTCCATCGACGCGGTGTAGCGGGGGTTGACATCAATCAAGTGGAGGCACCCGTTCCCGTCCACAAGATCAAGTCCCCACGGCAAACGCAATTCGCGCCACGAGTCGGTTCGCCCGCATTTCTCCTGGGTTTCCCAGTCGAACTCCTCGCTGTAGGGGTACGGCCCGATGCTCCCGGCGTAGTGAAACGGCATTGCGTGGAGCCAATTCGCGCCAACGAATTGCTCGGTGACGCCGGCGTAAGTCGTGGCGTTAGTTCCGCCGAAAAACGCGGACGAGTAGACCCTGCCCAGAATAAATTCTTGCAGATAGGTACCGGCCCGTGGAGTGAGATCAGTAGCCCACGCCACGCCAAGTCCGCCGGAACTGCCGTAAGACTTCCGCAACCACTTGACGTTGGGATCAGCAGCGCCGTTCGTTACGACTTGCGGGATGCCGGTGATCCTGTCACGCATTTCCTCAAACGCCGCCTCCCCGCGGACTTTCCGCAACACCTCGCCCGCATTGCCCAACAGTGGCCGCTTGGCCGCGATGCGATCGACGAGGTCGGGGTGGTTTTCGAGGCCGCCGGTGTACAGCCACGGCATCGGCGGGAAGGCGTCGGCCAGGCGTTCGAGGCCGTCGGGGTAGTCGGCGAGGTCGCAGCAGCGGACGGTCGCGTAGGCCGTGGCGTCGCGGTCGGCGAACAGGTCGGCGGCGTGCGGGGTCAGGCCGGCGCGGCGGGCCGAGTGGATCGCCGCGCGGGCGCTCGCCCCGAGGATGAGTACGTCGGTCACTCGCCGCGTTCCTTCGGGACGGGAAGCCCGAACTTCCGGCGGAGCCAGCGGATTTCGTCCATGCGGATGACGCACAGCACGTCCGAGTAGTCGTCCGTCCAAACCTTCACTTCGGGCACGACCGGCATTTCGCGCCAGGGGAACTTGAACACCCCGGCCTGCGCGTTGTCGAAGATGTGGTAGCCCATCGGGCCGGCGACCGCCCCGTACCGCTCGTCCCCCGCCGTGCCGGTCACCGCGTCGCCGAGGTCGGCGTCGGTCTTGGCCAGCAGCACCCACGACGACCGCGTCTTGCCCGAGTAGTCCTCGTCGTTGTCGCTGAACAGGCGGCACTTCAGGCCGGTCGCTTCGGCCAGCCGGGCGACGACCGGTTCGAGGTCGATGTACCGGTTCGAGATGTGCAGCGCGAGCAGGCCGTGTTCGGTCAGCCGCGACTTGTACAGCTCGACGGCCTGCTTGGTGATCAGGTGGATCGGGATCGAGTCCGAACTGAAGGCGTCGATCAGCAACAGGCCGTACCGGTCGGCGGTCGGTTCGAGTTGCAACCGGGCGTCGCCCAGGACGATGTTGACGACGGCCCCGCGCTTCTTGGCGTCGTTCACGTAGGTGAACTCGTCGCCCTTCTCCATCATGTCCACGACGTGCCGGTCGATCTCGTAGTACGTCAGCTTCTGGCCCGGCAGGGCGTAGCACGACACCGACCCGGTGCCGAGGCCGACCATGCCGATGGGGCCGAGCGGGTCGAGTTCGCGGAAGCGGTGGACGATCGCGCCGACCGGGCCGGTGCGGTGGTAGTACGTCAACGGCTCCTGGCTGAAGTCGAACGACTTCTGCATCCCGGCGACGGCGAGTGCGGCCCAAGGGTTCGCCGCGGCGAGGGCTTGCAGGTCGTCCCGCACGGGGACCGTCCAACTGCCGACGGCCTGCACCCCGTGCAGGGTCGTGCCGTGCAGGAGCTTGCGGAACGGCTGCTTGTGCATGTACAGGTAAACGTCCGGTGTGCCGTCCGCGCCGACCGGTTCGGCGGGGTCGCTCCAGGGGAAGTAGAACGGCCGGTAGGCTTCGTCGTAGGACTCGACCTTCATGATGCCGAAGTAGCTGCGGACCGAGTGCTCGACCCCCTTGCGCACGCCCGGCACGGCCTGTTCGCCCTGGTGGTTGCGGTACAGGTTGGTCCCCAGCACGGCGGCGACGCACAGGCCGAACCGGAGCGGCCGGTCGATGAAGAAGAAGCACGCCATACACGGCAAAGCGTAGAGCGGCAGGAGCGTCAGCGTCTCCCGGGTCATGACGTACCGGACGCCGAGGCGGTTCGCCACCGCCGTGACCGAATCGGCGGTCCACGTCAACGCCGGGGCGAACCACGACGCCCGGGCGGCCACGGCGAAGATGCCGCAGATCAGCGCGACCATCAGCGCGGGGACGAGCACGTCCAGCGCGAACCCGAGTCGGCGGGCGGTCAGGGTCGGGGGTTTGGTCGGCGCGATCAGCACGGGGACGAGCATACAGCCGAGCGCGATGGCGATCGGGTACTCGAAGTCGGACGTGAAGACCATCGGGGCGACCAGGGCGTTGAAGATGCCGCCGAGGACGCCCCCGACGGAGATCCACAGGAAGTACTCGGTCAGGTACTTCGGGTTCGGCCGTGCGCGGGCGAGTTCACTGTGCATGAGCAGCGCGGTGAAGAAGTAGACGACGAGGTGGATCACCAGCGAGTAGAACGGAAACTTGTTCATCGCCCCGGAGATCAGCACGAAGACCAGCAGCAGCGACAGCACCGGGCTGAGGTTACCGATGAGCGGGCGGAACCACTCGGGCAGCTTGGCGAAGGCGATGATGAACGTGAGCAGGTACAGGGCCAGCGGGATCACCCACAGCAGCGGGACCGAGGCGATGTCGGTCGTCATGTGGAAGGTCACGCCGAGCATCAGGCTCGACGGCACGAAGGCGTACCCGACCCAGCGCAGGCGGTCGAACCCGGACGGCGACGGCCCGGTCGAGGGCGGGGCGGCGTTCGGGCGGGCCGGCGGCGGGCGGAGCGGGTTGTTCGCGGCGGCGGCGCAAAGCGCGACCAGCACGAACAGCAGCGCGAACCCGCCGGTCCAGAGCCAGGCCTGTTGAATCAGCGTCAATTGCGGCTCGATCAGGATCGGGTACGCGAGCAGCGAAATCAGGCTGCCGGCGTTGCTCGCGGCGTACAGGAAGTACGGGTCTTTGGCCGACTCGTGCCCGGTGAAGGTGAACCACTTTTGCAGCAGCGGGGCGCTCGTCGAGACGACCAGGAACGGCAAGCCGATCGACACGGTCAGCAGCATCAGCACGCCGAAGATCGGGTACGACTCGCCGGTCGGCGCGAGCGACGGGAAGACGGCGACGGGCGAGTGGTCCGGGGCGAGGACGCTCATGCCGAGGAGCCAGACGAGGGCCGTGCCGAGGACGGCCCGGTGCAGCCGCGTCTGCGGCCGGGCGGCCAGCCGGGACGTGACCGCGTGCGAGTACAGGTAGCCCAAGAGCAGGAGCATCTGGAAGAACACCATGCAGGTGTTCCACGCCGCCGGGCTGCCGCCGAGGAGCGGCAGGATGCGCTTGCCGACCATCGGCTGGACCATGAACAGGAGCATGGCGCTGACGAAGATCGTCGCGGCGAAGAGCGCAGGCACGGTCGGCTCCGGGTCGGGTGGGCGAGTTCGTCGGCGGGCGGAAGCGGGGCTAGTCGTCCAGGCCCGAGCCGAAGCCGCCGGACTCCTCCGGGGGTGCCGGCTTCGGGGCCGGTTTCGCCGCGGCCGGCTTACGCTCGGCCGGTTCACGGGCCGGGGGCTTCTCGGCCTTGGCCGGCGGCTTCTCGACAGGTTTCTCGGCCTTTGGGGGCTTGGGCGCGTCGAGGTCGCGGACCGGCTTGGTCCCCGCCTTGACCGGGGAAGCGGTCCGCTTCTTCGGGGGCGGGGCGTCGGCCGGCTTCTCGGCCACCGGTTCGGCCGGCGGCTTCGGGGCGGCCTTACGCGGCATGTAGGACGGGATTTCGTCCTCGTCGTCGAACACGTCGTCGATCAACTCCCGGCCCAGCGGGGCGCGGTCGTTCTCGGTCCGCTCGGGGGCACGCTGCGGGGCACGTCCACGGCCCCGCGCCGGTTCGCGGTCTCGGACCGGCTCGCGGTCCCGCACCGGTTCGCGGTCGCGGACCGGCTCGCGGGGCGGGAGGACGATGGGGGCCGGCTTCGGCGGCAGGGGCGGGGCCACCCGAGTCGGGGCCGGCAGTTCGGCCACGGGCGGGCGAACCGGCGGGGCGTCGTCCCGGCGGGGAGCGTCGCGGAACGGCACGTCGCGCGGCAGCGGTTCCCGGGACGCCGGCAACGGCAGCGGCCGGCGGGGCAGTTCCAGCGGCGGCAACGGGCGCGGCCCGCGGCCGCCGTTGATCGCCGGCGGCGGCACGACGGGCACCGGCCGGCCGTCCACCATTCGCGGCTCGGACCCGAACCGCGTCACGACGTAGGTGCCGCCACTACTGCGGTGCTTGTCGAGGTCGAGCAGGCCCAGGGTTTGGGCCTCTTCGAGGAGTTCGCTGAACGTGCGGTAGCCGTGGTACTCCTCGTTGAAGCTCGGCTTCTTCCGCTTCATCGTGTCCTTGACCATCGACGAGAAGATGAGGTCCTTGTTCTCCCGCCGCAGGGCCAGCAGGGAGTCGAGGAGCAGCGCGAACATCTTCCGCTTGGCCTCGGGGATCGACTCGTCCTCGCCGACGGAGATGAGCGGGGCGCGGTCGAGGTCTTCGTAGTAGATGAACTCGTCGCAGTTGTCCCGGAGCAGGTTCGAGGTCGAGTCGGCCAGGCCCAGGCCGATCACGTCCCGGCCGAGTTCCTTGAGCTTCGACACGAGCGGGGAAAAGTCGCTGTCGCCGCTCAGGATCACGAACGTGTCGATGTGGTCCTTCGAGTACGCCAGGTCCATCGCGTCCACGCACATGCGGATGTCGGCCGAGTTCTTGCCGGTGATGACTCGCTTAGGAATCTCGATGAGTTCGACGGCCGCCTCGTGCAGGGCGGTCGTGTAGTACCCGAACCGGCTCCAGTCGGCGTACGCCTTCTTGCAGACGATCTTGCCCTTCTCGACCAGGCGTTCGAGCACCTTCTCGATGCTGAACCGGTCCCGGCGGCCCCCGAATCCGAGGGCCAGGTTTTCAAAGTCGATGAACACGGCGAGGATGCGTTCCCCGTCGGACAGGCGTTGCGACTTCATACGCGGTAAGGCTCCCTCAAACGTCGGGCGGGCGTCGGGCGACGGCGGCCGGCCCGTAACGACGGCCCGAATGCCGCCTATCTTCGGCCCCGACCCGGGTTTCGACAATCGCCGAGTTCGGATTCCCGGTTGGCCGATGGACCGCCGGCCCGTTAATCTGACCCCATCCCCCGACCCGATTCGCCCCCGCCCCCCGCCGAAAGCTCCCCCCATGACTGCTCAATTCTCCCTCGCCGGCAAAGTCGCGGTCGTCACCGGCGGCGGCCAGGGCATCGGCGAAGCCATCTGCCGCCGGCTCGCCGCCGCCGGGGCCAAGGTCGGCGTCTTCGACATGTCCGCCGACAGCGCCAAGCGCGTCGCCGACGCCGTCGGCGGCGTCCCCCTCGTCGGGGACATCACCAAGGAAGCCGACGTAGAGCGGGTCTTCTCCGAGATCGTCCACAAGGCCGGGCCGGTGGACGTGCTCGTCAACAACGCCGGCGTGGCCAGCCGCAAGGGCCGCGACCTGCCGATTTGGGAACTCGTCCGCGAGGACTGGGAGTTCGTGATGAACATCAACGTGACCGGCCTCGTCCTGTGCTGCAAGGCGGTCCTCCCGGGCATGATCGCCAAGGGCTACGGGCGGATCGTCAACATCGCCTCGATTGCCGGCAAGGAGGGCAACCCGAAGATGGCCCCGTACTCGGCCAGCAAGGCGGCGGTCATCTGCCTGACCAAGTCGCTGGCCAAGGAACTCGTCGGCAAGGGCGACATCTGCGTCAACAGCGTCGCCCCGGCCGTCATCCAGACGCCGATCCTCGACCAACTCAGCTCTGAGCAGGTGAACATGATGCTGTCGAAAATCCCGCTCGGCCGCACCGGCAAGCCGGACGAGGTCGCGGCCCTGGTCCACTTCCTATCGAGCAACGACTGCAGCTTCACGACGGGCCAGTGCCTGGACATCAGCGGCGGCCGGGCGACGTACTGAGCCGGCGTCCGTTCTCGGTTCGCGCCGGGCGGCGCGGGACCGGCCCTTCTCGTGCGTCGTACCGGAGTGTTCGCCATGTCCCGGCTCGGTCAGTTGGTCCCCGGCCCGCTCAAACCCTTCGCCAAGCGGCTGCTACGGTCCCTCAACCCGGCGACGACCGACGCCCCGCTGTCGCCGGCCGACGGTCGCGGCGAGTTGCAGGCGAAGGCCTACGCCCTGACCTTCGTGACGGGCGAGGCGAAGGCGGCCCCGGTGCGGGTCACGAACCGCGGCCAGGTCGTCTGGAGTTCGCGCGGCACGCACCCGGTGGCGCTGAGCTTCCAGTGGACGACGAGCCGGAAAATCCCGCTCGACGGGCCGCCGGTGACGGTCGAGTTCCCGGCCGCGATTTACCCCGGCGAGAGCGTGGACGTACCGGCGACATTGATTGCCCCGGACCGTGTGGGGCGGTTTTTGGTCGGCATTTCAATCCGTCAATCGAACGGCCCGGACCTGACCGCCGGGGTCCGGCCGCTCCTCCTCGACGCCGACGTGGCCGGGCCGGCGGTCGAGGACATCGACTACCACAGCGCGTTCGCCACGGCGAACTTGGCCCTCGACTACTGGACCGTCGTCGGGCCGAAGACGAAGGCCGAGTACGACCGCCTGGCCGACGAGAAGATGGTCCACCTCCGGGACGCCGGCCTGACGCCCGACTCGCGGGTGCTGGACGTGGGCTGCGGCACCGGGCAACTCGCCTTCCCGCTCGAAGCGTACCTGTCCGACAAGGGCTGTTACACCGGCACGGACATCGGCATCGAGGCGATCCCGTTCTGCCGCGACCGCTTCCGCCGGCCGAACTTCCGCTTCGCGCAGAACGAGATGACCCGCCTCCCACTCGACGGCGAGGCCTACGACTTCGTCACCTTCTTCAGCGTCTTCACGCACACCTACCCCGACGAAACCGTTCTGCTGCTCGCGGAGGCCAAGCGGCTGCTCGCCCCCGGCGGGTCGGTCCTGGGCGACCTGTTCGTCTCGACGGCGACCGACCGGTGCGCCGGGAACCGGGGCAAGATGGAGGTGAACGGCGACCACCTGCTCCGGCTCGTCGCCCTGGCCGGCCTGACCGCGGAAGTCGTCCACGACTGGCCGCAGTCGCCGCACCTGAGCCGGACGTTGTACCGCTTCGCGCACCGGGCGTGACGGTTCCCAAACGGGCCGGGCGGGGTATCGTAACGGGACGGGGCCGCGTTCGCCGGCCCCGCACCCAGAGCCACCGCGATGCGCATCCTGCTGACCAACGACGACGGCTTCTACGCCCCCGGCCTGCGCGCCCTGCGCGAGCAGTTGCTGCCCCTGGGCGACGTGACCGTCGTCGCCCCGGCGACCGAGCAGAGCGCGACCGGGCACTCGGTGACGCTGCTCACCCCGCTGCTCGTGAACCAAATCTTCGAGGAGGTCCGGGGCGAGAAGCAGTTCATCGGCTGGGCCGTCGAGGGCCGCCCGGCCGACTGCGTCAAGCTGGCCCTGCTCGAACTCCTGCCCGACCCGCCGGACGTGATCGTCAGCGGCATGAACGCCGGTTCGAACGCCGGCATCAACGTGCTGTACTCGGGCACGGTCGCTGCGGCGATCGAGGGCGCGTTCTACCGGAACACGGCCATCGCGTGTTCGCTGGAGTACGACCGCAAGATTTACGATTATGCGAAGGCGGCCGGGTACTGCGTGCAGATGATCCGCCAAATCCTGGCCACCAAGCCGCCGGCCGGCAGCCTGTTCAACGTCAACATCCCGGTCCTCGAACGCGGCCCGATCAAGGGGGTGCGGGTTGTGCCCCAGAACGTGACCCCGTACCTGGAGAAGTTCGACCGCCGGGTGAACCCGCGGGGCCGGACGTACTTCTGGACGAGCGCCGAGTTCCACTGCCCCGAGCCGTACCCGGACACGGACGTGACGGCCCTGGCCGAGCAGTTCATCACGGTCACGCCGTTGAAGTTCGACCTGACCGACTACACCCGCCTCCGCGCGCTCGAAGCCGAGACGTTCGCGGTGACCGAGTAACCCCGACCGAAAACCGGCGGGGGAAGAAGTTCTGCGGCAGTCCCCTCGGCCGACCTGGGGGTGCCTTCCGATTGATCGACTTCCCCACACTACGTGTGGTGGGGAATAATTCAACAAAGTGACCGGTGGCGATTGTTGAATTATTCCCCAGGTGGATCTGCTGGCGGGGGAACGACAAAGTCACTCCCTTTCCCGCCGGGTTTTCTCTGCGGACCGGCGAGCGGGGGACGGGAGTCCCCCGAGTCTTCCCCCCACCCGGGACTCGCTCCACGGCGGAACACTCTGGGGACTCCCGTCCCCCGCTCGCCGGTCGCGGCTCGGCTCGCCGGAAATCAGCTTTCGGTCATCCGCTTCGCCCGCAGCGTGTGGTGGTAGTGCTGGGCGAACCGGTGGGCTTCGTCGCGGGCGGACTGGAGCAGCCGCAGGGCACCCGAGTGCCGGCTCAGCTTGAGCGACTCGGCTTCGCCCGGGCGGAAGATTTCCTCCTCCTGCTTGGCCAGCGACAGGAGCGTCGGCGGGTCGATGCCGAGCATCTTGAAGGCGTCCAGGGCGGCGCTCAGTTGGCCCTTGCCGCCGTCGATCAGCAGGATGTCCGGGAACACGTCGCCCTCGTCCGACAGGCGCTTGAACCGGCGGGTGATGACCTCGCGCATCGAGGCGAAGTCGTCCACGCCCTGCACCGACTTGACCTTGTACCGGCGGTACCCGGCCTTGAACGGCATCCCGTCGATGAACGACACGAGGGACGCGACCGTGTCCTGGCCGCCGAGGTGGGCGATGTCGAAGCACTCGATGGTCCGGGGGGTCTTGGCCAGGCCGAGGACTTTCCGCAGGCCGACCAGGCCCTTCTTTGGATCGATGGGGAAGACGTGCGGCTGGGCGTCCTTGTCCGCGTCGCCGCGCAGGCTCAGGGTGCCCATCGCCGTCATCTCGTCGCGCAGGCGGGCCGCCTTCTCGTACTGCAGGGCCGTACTCGCTTCCGTCATTTGGTCCGTCATCTCGCGGAGCATCCGGGCCTTCTTGCCCTCCATGATGAGCATCAGCTTGCGGACCTGCTTGCGGTACTCGTCCTTGGTCACCTTGAAGTTGCACGGCGCGGAGCACTGGCGGATGCTGTACAGGATGCACGGCCGGAAGTACCGCCAGCGGGCCTCGGTGCTCTTGATGTCGAGCGTGCAGTTGCGGAACTTGAGCACCCGCTGGAGGACTTGCACGGCCCCGCGCAAGTTGCGGGCACTCGTGAACGGGCCGTACAGCTTCACCCCGTTCCGGCGGGGCGTGCGGGTGATCTCGACCCGCGGGTACTCTTCCCGCACGCGGATTTGCAAGTACGGGAACGACTTGTCGTCCTTCAAGTCCTTGTTGAACTTGGGCTGCAAGTCCTTGACCAGCCGGGCCTCGTACAAGAGGGCATCGACTTCGGTCTCGCACGGGATGAAGTCGATGTCCCGGATGTGCTGGACGAGTTCGCACGTCCGCAGGTTCTGGGCCGCCTCCTTGAGGAAGTAACTCGACGCCCGGCTGCGCAGGTTCTTGGCCTTGCCGATATAAATCGTGTCCCCGCGGTCGTCCTTCATGAGGTAGACGCCCGGCGTCGTGGGGAAGGTCTTGACCTTCTCGTGCGGCGGCAGTTTCGCCTCGGGGGCGGTCGTCGGCAGCGGCAGGCGCTCGGCCATGAGCGGGGGACTCCGTCGGGCGGGCGGCGTGGGGCGGGGCATTATAGGCGGGGCGGGGCGGGCGGGTTTCGGACCGGGCGACGGGAAATGCCCGGGGGCGTACAACGAACGACTGTCGAAGCCCGGGCCTCCGGCGCGGCGCGACCACCTGGCGGGGGCGGCGATGGCATCGTTGATCTGGCGGACGCAGGAGCGGTACATCGGCGTCATCGGGATGCACTCCGCGGGCAAGACCGTCTACCTCACGTCGCTCATCGACCACCTGATGAACCACGACCCGGCCCGCTTCCGCCTCGGCCCGGACACGGCCTCCCCGGTGACCGTCCGCCGCGTCCGGCCCGAGCCGGTCGCCGCCGGGTGGGAGGCGTTCAACTACGCCGGCAACCGGGCCGCGCTCGCCACGAGCGGCCGGTGGCCGCGCAAGACCCGCGACCGGGCCGAGTTCGCCGTCGGCTTCGAGCGGTCCGACTGGCGGTTTAACGCCCCCCTGCTGCGGCTCTTCGACATGCCCGGCGAGCGCCTGGCGGACGCGGCCATGTTCGGCCAGACCTACGCCCAGTGGTCCGACCACTGGCACCGGTACACGGCCGACGACGCCCACCAGCGCGCCGCCAGCGCCGGCTTTCTGGACGCACTCGGCGCGCTGGTTGAAAAACCTCCAGTCGCTGACGCTCCTGGCTCGCCGGTCGAAGCCGCGCTGATCGACGCCTTCCGGCTGGCCCTGGCGACGGCCGTCGGCGAGCACTACAAGCCGTTCGTGACGCCGTCGAGCTTCCTGCTCGACGCGGCCGGCGGCGTGGCCCACGGCGACACGCCCGCCGAGATCGCCACCGGCCGCTACGTCGGGACGACACAGGCGACGCAATTCGTGCCCCTGCCGGCGGCCGTGCGGGCCGCACGCCCCGAGTTGACGGCGGAGTTCACGCGCCACTACGAGACCTACCAGCACGAGATGGTCGGGCCGTACCTGGAGAGCCTGGCCCGGTGCCACAGTTTGATCGTGATGGTCGATGTCGTCGAGATGTTGCGGTCCGGGGTGGCGATGGCGAACGACGGCCGGCAGATGGTCCGCGACCTGATGCGGGTCATCGAGCCGGGCGAATCGGTCCTCGGCACGGCCCTCCGGCGGGTGTCCGAAGCGGTCCTCCAACACCGGCCGCGGTGGGTCAGCAAGATCGCCTTCGTCGCCCCGAAGATCGACCTCGTCCACCCGGCCGACCGCGACCGCGTGCTGCACCTGATGCGCAAGCACGTCGGGTCGCTGGCCCAGGACCACGACGGCCTCGAATGCCGGTTCTTCGTCGCCTCGGCCGTCGTCTCGACCAAGTCGATGCCCGGCGGCGAGGCGGCCCGGCTGATGCGCGGCCTGCCGTACCGGGACGCCGACGGGGCCAAGATCCCCCGCGGCGTCGAGCAGCAATTCCCCGTCAGCGCCGTGCCCGAAGAGTGGCCCAGCACCTGGCGGCCGGGCGACTACTCGTTCCCCGAGGTGTACCCCGTCCTGCCGGCGTACCAGGCCTACCCGCCCGACCAGATCGGCCTCGACCGCGTCCTCGAATTCGTCATGGACTGACGCGACCGACGACATGCCAACATCCACCGAACTCTCTCGGCTCGCCGGTCGTGGATTGAACTGGTAGCATCGCCCCATGACCGACGCGCCCCCCACCCTGCCCCGGACTCTTGGCCCCTGGATGGCCGGGGCGATTGTCGTCGGCACCGTCATCGGCTCGGGGGTGTTCAAGAAGCCGCAGTACGTCGCGGAGCGGGTGCCCGAGTTCGGCCCGGCCCTCGCCGTCTGGGTGCTCGGCAGGCTGCTGGCGCTGCTGGGGGCACTGGCGCTGGCGGAAGTCGCCGTAATGTTCCCGCGGGCCGGCGGCAACTACGCCTTCTTGAAGGAGGGGTACGGCCGGTTCATCGCGTTCTTGTGGGGCTGGGTCGAGTTCTGGATCATCCGGTCGGCGTCGATTGCCGCACTGGCGGCGATGTTCGCGGAGGGCCTGCACGACGTTCTGCGGCAATCGATGCACGAGCCGGAAGTCTTCACCTTCTGGCAGCGGCAACTCCTCGCCGTGGCGACCATCGCCGTCCTCGCCGCCGTCAACAGCCTGGGGGCGCGGGTCGGCGGCGGGCTGCAAATCGTCGTCACGTCGGTCAAGGTCGGCTCGATCCTCGGCATCATCGCCCTGCCCTGGCTGGTCCTCGCTCTCGTCGATCAACCACTCCACCCGCCGAAGTTGTCGAACCTCGGCACGATCTGGCCGGCCGACTGGTCGGCGTTCGACTTCGGCAAGTTCGGCGCGGCCCTCGTCGGCGTTTTGTGGGCGTACCACGGCTGGATGAACATCGGCCCCATCGCGGAGGAAGTGCGGCACCCGCAGCGCAACATCCCCCTCGCGCTCCTGGGCGGGGTGACGTTGCTCATCGTGATCTACCTCGGGGCGAACGTCAGCTATGCCCTCGTCATCCCGCGCGGCGAGATGGCCGACATCCGCACCACCGCCGTCTCGACGGAGTTCGCCTTCCGCCTGCTCGGACCGGTCGGCGCGATCCTCGGCTCGGCGGCGCTCATGGTGTCGGTGTTCGGCTCGCTGAACGGCAACCTGCTCGTCGGCCCGCGACTCTTGTTTGCGATGGCCCGAGACAAGCTCGCCCCCGAGTCCCTGGCCCGCGTCACGGCCCGGACCCGCACCCCGGTCATCGCCTCCGCGGTGCTGGCCACCTGGTCGGCGACCATCGTCGTCCTTGGCGGGGCGCTGACCGTGTACCGCTTCCCGCTGCTCGAAGTCGGTTCGCTGACGCTCGACCTGAACGTGCCCGCCGGCAAGCCGCTGTACGACGTGGTGACCGACTTCGCCATGTTCGGCGCGGTCACCTTCGAGACGCTCGTGATCGCCGCCCTGTTCGTCTTCCGCTGGAAGTACCCGGTCGAGTCGAACGCCCTGCCGTACCGCTGCCCCGGCTACCCGCTGGTGCCGGCGCTGTACGTGCTCATCATGGGCCGCGTGCTGCTCAACATGTTCCTGACGCCGGACCAGCGGACCGAAGCCCTCGTCGGCGTCGCCTTCATCCTCGTCGGGGCACTCGTGTACGCCGTCGTTTACGCCCGGCGGCGGTGACCGGTCGGCCCGATTGACTTCGACGGCGACCGCGTCCGCCCCCCCCGGGGGGGAAAAATCCGTCAATGATCCTGGGCGGATCACTTGCCCTTGCGCGGCTTCTTGACCGGCTTCTTCGGCGTCTCGTCCTCGTCGGCGGGGTCCGCCGGGGCCGGCGGCGGACTGCTCAAGCTCGGCTTCGACAGGGCCGGGGCGGCGTTGAACGTGTACCCCAGCGGCTTCAGCGCGGCGATCAGGTGTTCGGCCTCCGCCCGGGCTTCCGGCGAGTCCGGCCGGGCGGTGGCAATCGCCGAGTACCAGCAGCGGCGGCGGTCGCGGGGAGAAACGACGGCCGGGTCGAGGCCGAGGGACACGATGAGTTGCGGGTCGATGCGCAAGTCCTTGAACAGCCCGGCGACTTCGCGCCACGTGGCCCCGCCGCTGACTTCGGCCCCGCTCGCGTCCTGGATTTTCCGCCCGACGAGCAGGTGGAAGACGCCGCGCAGCTTTCCGGGCAGCAACTTGCGGCTTTCGAGCAGTTGCACGAAGTGGCCGAGCTTGTCCATGCCGGGGAATCCTCAACGGTCGGTCGGTCGCCAGGCGGTCACTCCGCGTGGCCATCTTACCGACGTACTATCCGCCGGCGCGGCCCATTTTATCAAGCCCACTTCTCTCCCCGGCATCGCCCAAGCCCCCAAACTTCGCCGCCCCGTCCGACGGTCGAACTTACCGGTCCAGGGCGGTCCGCAACCTCATCGCCGCCGCCTTCGGGTCGTCCGCCGTGGCCAGGGCCGAACTCACCGCCACCCGCCGCAGCCCGGCCGCGACCACACGGGCGACGTTCCCGGCATCGATGCCGCCGAGGGCGAACGCCGGCAGGGTCGTGAGGCCGGCCACCTCGCGGACGAAATCGAGGCCGGGGAAGGCGTCGAACGGCTTCGTTTTCGACGGGAACGTCGGCCCGACGCCGAGGTAATCGGCCCCGTCGAGGACCGCCCGCCGCACCTGCTCCGCGTCGTGTGTGCTGACGCCGACGATCGCCTCCGGGCCGAGCACCCGCCGGGCCTCGGCGACGCCCAGATCGTCCTGCCCCAAGTGGACGCCGTCGGCCTGGCAAAGCGCCGCGATGTCGGCCCGGTCGTTGACGACGAACAGCACCCCGGCGGCCCGCGTCCAGCGGCGAACGTCCCTGGCCCGGGCCAGCAATTCGCGGTCGCCCAGGCCCTTTTCGCGCAACTGCACGACCTCGACCCCGCCGGCCGCCGCCTCGGCAATCGTCCACTCCAGCGACGCGGCACACTGCGACCCCGTGAGCAACGCGTACAACCTCGCCCGGTGCAGTCGGTCCCCGGGCCGGCGGCTCAACAGGGCGCGTTCGAGGGTGTAGGTCGCGTAGCGCAAGCCCTCGACGCGGCGGGCGAAGGCGTCGCTCAGGATTTTGCCGTACTCCTCCAAACTGCGCAGGCTCTCTTGCAGCCGGGCGAGGTTGACGCGGGCGACCTGGGCCGGCGTCGTCCGCTCGTACTCGCCCGGCACGCCGACGGCCGTGCCCACGTCGTGGACGGTGTCCCGGGCGGCGAGCAGCGGCCCCGGCGGCAGACCGCCGACCGCTTCGACGAGGTCGTGCCGCAGCCGCTTCACCTCGCCGGTCAACAGGGCGTCGTTCAGCACGAACCGGCAATAATCGTCCAGGACGCGCAGGCTCTCCCGGGCGCGGTTGGCGTTCACGTCCACGACGCGGGCGGCCTGCACCAACTCCGTCGGCTCGGGCACGTGGAACTCGGCGGCTGCTTCCAACGCCATCTCCGGCAACTGCGGCGACGCGGCCGCCAACAGGGCTTCGACCGCCTCCGCCGTGACGCCGAGGTCGGCCAGAATGGCGTCGGCGTCGAGGACCGCCAGCAGCACCAGGTCGGTCGTCACGGTCGCGTCCGAGCGGAGGAAAAGCCCCTTCTGGCGGGCGAGTTCGTACAGGTTCGCGGTCGCGGCCCGGGGGGAGTCGCGGCGGGCGAGGGCCGTCCGGACCGCGTCGAGTTCGACCCCGAGGGCCGCGACCAGGAGCGCCGGCTTGGCCTCGTCGTCGGCGAGCAGGGCGAGTAGCCAGTCGGCGAGCGTGGGCGTGCCGTCGCCCCGTTGGACGGCGAACGCGGCGGCGTGGGCTTCGGCCCGTTCGACCCCGGGGCTGGTGTCCGACCGCATGGAAACTCCTTCAAAGCGAGAACCCGGCACGACTGTTGCAATCCGGACGGCCGACTTCGTCGTCGATCTTCGAGAGTGCGACGGACCGGCTTCACCTGCACAGCCCGACTAACCGGACGCCGGCCGACATCCGACCCGGCCCCCGGGAATCTTACTGTTCGAGAGCCTTTGCGGGTTCGGCCGAAAGTGATCGTACCGGGCACCGTTGCAGGACGCGACCCCCCGGCTCCCGGCTCTCAGGACGAGGCCGCCCGAGGTGGCACGATGACCGGACGACTCCCCCGACGCTGGCGGCACCTCGCGGCCGCCCTGATCCTCGCCCCCGGCCTGTCCGGAACCGCGGCGGCCCAGACCCCCCCGGCCGACGCCAAGCCGGCGGCCAACGCCCCGAGTCCGACGGCGACGGCGCTCACCCTCGGCGAGTGCCTGGCGATCGGCCGCGACAGGCAGCCGATGATCCGCGCCGCCTACCACAGCTACCAGGCCGGGGCCATCGGTGCCAGCGCCCTGGACCGTCTGGGCTTCCTCGCCGGGGTCGTCACGCCCGACCTGCCCTTCCGCAAGCAGCAGGCCGGCCGCGGGCTGGCCCTCGGGACCGCCGAGATTCAAAAAGTCGCGCAGGAAAGCACGCAGGACATCACCGTCCTGTACTACAGCTACGTCTACGCCCGGCAGCAGGAGTTGACTGCGACCGACATCATCGAGCAGTTGGAGATTTACTACGAGGTGGCCGAGGGGATCGTGAAGTCCGGGGCACGCGACCCGAAGATGCGGCTGAACCAGTTCTCGCTGTACGCCCTGCAAAACGTCATCTCCGAGATCAAGGTCCAACGCCTCAAGGCCGAGACCGGCCGCCGGTTGGCCCTCGAAGCCCTGCGCGACGCGATGGGGGCCGACGCCGGCTTCGACTTCGTCCCGGCGACGAAGGAACTGCCCCTGATGCTCAGCGGCGTGGTGACGCAAGAGCAAGTCGTGAGCGAAGCCCTGGCCCGCCGGCCGGAACTGGCCCAGGCCGCCGCCGGCGTGGACGCCTTCCGGCTCGAAGTCTGCGCCCAGGCCAGCGTCAAGCGGACCCGGCAAGTGCCGACGCTGGCCAGCGGCAGCGACCTGCACTCGAAGCAGGTGCCGATGGCGGTCCGGAACGGCGAGTACAAGCCGGGGGCGCTCGCCCCGGAGATGCCGGTCAGCCTGGTCGGCAAGACCGTGGACCGCGTCGCCCGGGCGACCGAGTTGAGCCTGCGGCAGGACGCGCTGTACGACCGCACGGCCGGCCTGATCCGCCTGGAAGCGGCGAAGGCGTACCTGACCTGGGACGCGGCGACCCGGCGGGTTCAGGAGGCGAAGAAGAAGTACGAGCGCGGCCGGCAACTCGTCGAGGAGTCCCGGTCGGCGGCCATCGCCAAGCAGGACCCGGAAATCCTCGTCACCAACGAGGCGCTCGCCGGGAAGGCCCAGACCGAGTACGTCGAAGCCGTCTTCGAGCACATCAAGGCCCTGGCGGCGCTGGAGCGCATCACCGCCGGCGGCATCGTGACGCAGTTCCCCGGCCGTTAACGCGGGGCGGAAGGCGTGCGGTTGGCGGGCGTCCAGGACGATACCAAATGGGGAGTGTACCCGTGACGATACGAGTGTTGGCGGTGCTGGCGGCGGGCGCGTTCGCGGGCGGGTTGGCGACCGCGGCCGAGCCGGCCGAGTCGCTGCAAATCGGCATGATCCAGGGCATGTTCCGCGACGTGCAGCCGGCGATGGTGCAGGCCATGTCGAAGCCCCTGCGGGACATGATCCGCAAGCAGACGGGCCTGACCGGGGAGGTCGAAATCTGCCCGGACGCGAACGCCCTGGCCGACAAGATGAAGGCGAAGCGGTTGCACCTCGGCGTCTACCACGGGTTCGAGTTCGCCTGGCTACGGAAGGCCAACCCCGACCTCGTGCCGCTGGTCATCACCATCCCGCCGGCCCGCAAACTGCAAGCCTGCGTCGTCGTCCAACGGGACTCGAAGGCGACGAGCGTGGCGGACCTGAAGGACGAAACGGTGCTGGTGCCCCGCGGCTCGAAGGCGCACTGCTTCCTGTACCTCGACAGCCTCCGCGCCGGCCTCCCGGCGACGACGGCCAAGCCGCAGGCGAAATCGACGCTGACCTCCGAAGAAGCCCTCGACGCGGTCATCAACGGCGACTCGGCCGCGGCCCTGCTCGACGCCTCGGCCATTCTCGGGTACAAGAACTTGCAACCCGGCGCGTTCCAGCACCTCCGCGTCCTCGCGGAAAGCCCGACCTTCCCGCCGACCGTTCTCGCCTACACTAAGGGGACGATCAGCGACGCGACCGTGGCGAAAGTGCGGACTCTGCTGACCGAGGCGAACCAGAACGCCGCCGGCCGGCCGCTGTTGATGATGTGGAACGTGAAGGGGTTCGAGGAGATTCCGGCGGACTACGAGGAGCACCTGACGCGGATCGCCAAGGAGTTCCCCGAGCCGAAACCGGCCCCGGCCGGCGTCGCCCGCACGGTCGGCCTGACGAAGCCGGAGTAAGTCTTGTTAGCCCGACGCGCTAGCGAGGGTCGAGCGGTCGAGGACACGGTCCAACGCCGTTGACGGTTCGGTCGTTGAGAGCAAACCCTGCCATCGACCGTTCGACCCTCGCTGGCGCGTCGGGCTAACAAAACCCTTGGCTCGCCGGCCGTTGTCGCTATGATGGTGAACTCGTGTCCAGTTAACTTCCAGTGAGCCACACCGCATGGCGGGTACCGTCCACGTCGTTTCGATTGCCGAGGAGGCCCGCACCCGCTTCCTGCGGTACATGGTGTCGGTCGTCAAGGGCCGGGCGCTCCCCGACGTGCGCGACGGCCTGAAGCCGGTCCACCGCCGGATTCTCTACGCAATGCTCCACAACCTCAACTTGAGGTTCGACAACAAGGCGGCCAAGTGCGCCATGATCGTTGGCGAGGTCATGGGCAAGTACCACCCTCACGGCAACGACGCCCTGTACGAAGCCCTCGTGCGCATGGCCCAATACTGGGTACTCCGCCTACCGTTGATCCACGGCGAGGGCAACTTCGGCAGCGTCGATGGTGACCCGCCCGCGGCGTACCGCTACACCGAAGCCAAGCTGGCCAGGGCCGCCGACTTCCTGTTGGGCGAACTCGACCACGAGACGGTCGATACGATACCGAGCTACGACGGGACCCGCCGCGAGCCGGTGGTGCTGCCGGCACAGTTCCCCAACCTGCTCGTCAACGGCACGTCGGGCATCGCCGTCGGCCTGGCGACCAACATCCCGCCGCACAACCTGGGCGAAGTCCTCAAGGCCTGCGTGCTGTTGATCGACAACCCCGAAGCGACCGTCAAGGAACTGTTCCGCAAGGTCAAGGGGCCGGACTTCCCGCTGGGGGGGAAGATCGTCACCGACAGCGACGCGCTGCTGAAGATTTACGAGCAGGGTAGCGGCAGCATCAAGATTCAGGGCGAATGGAAGCTCGAAGAGTTGGGCAAGGGCCGGCAACAAATCGTCATCACGTCGATCCCCTATAACGTCGAAAAGGCGGCGCTCGAGAACGCCATCGGCGGGCTGATCGAGGACAAGAAACTGCCCCAACTCCTCGGCTCGCACAACGAGACCAACGAGAAGGAGGGCATGCGGATCGTGCTCGAAATGAAGGCCGGCGCGGACGCCAACCACGTCATGGCGTACCTGTACCGCCATACCGAGATGCAGAAAGGTTTTTCTTACAACGTCACCGCGATTGTCCCCTCCGCCGACGGCACGGCGATGGTCCCGCGTGACGGGCTGAGCTTGAAGGAACTGCTGCGCTACTTCCTCGACTTCCGCCTCGGGGTCGTCCGCCGGCGCTTCGAGTACCAGTTGCGCGTTCTCCAGAAGCGCATCCACTTGTTGAACGGCTTCGCGATCGTCTTCAACGCCCTCGACCGAGCGATTGCGATCATCCGCACCAGCACCGGCAAGCCCGACGCCGCCGTGAAACTCATGGCCGAGTTCGCCCTGGACGACGTGCAGACCGACGCAATCCTCGACTCGCAGCTCTACAAGCTCGCCCAAATGGAGATACAGAAGATTCGCGACGAGTTGGCGGTGAAGCAGGCCCAGGCCGACGCCATCGTCAAGACGCTGTCGTCGGAGGCGAGCCTGTGGGGCGTCATCCGGGGCGAGTTGGAAGCCCTGCTCGCCGAGCCGTTCGTCACCCGCCGCAAGACGCGCATGGCCTCGGACGAGGACGTGCTGGAGTTCAACGAGGACGCCTACATCGTCCGCGAGAACACCAACGTCGTGCTGACCCGCGACGGCTGGATCAAGCGGGTGGGGAGGCTGGCGTCGATCGAGAGCACGCGGACCCGCGACGGCGACGAGGTCGTCGCCGTGCTGCCCGCCTCGACCCTGGACGCGGCGATCTTCTTCACCGACGACGGCACCGCTTACACGATGCGCGTTAACGAAGTCCCGGCATCGAGCGGGTACGGCGAGCCGATCACGAAGTTCTTCAAGATGGCCGACCAGGTCAAGGTCATCGCCGCGTTCACGAGCGACCCCCGCTTCACCCCGGCCGACCGGCCCGACGGCACCCCGCACGTCGCCGTCGCTCTCACCAACGGCTACGTCTTCCGCATCCCGCTGGCGGCGTACCGGGTCGAGTCGAGCAAGTCCGGCCGCAAGTTCGCTCGGCCCGAACCCGGCGACAAGGTCGTCATGGCGCGGCTGGTCGGCGGCGAGTCGGGCGTGATGCTGGCGTCCCGCGGCGGGCACGTCATTCACTTCGCCCTCGACGAGGCCAACGTCCTGGCCGGCGTCGGCAAGGGCGTCATCGGCATCAAGCTCGACGCCGGCGACCAGTGCATCGGCGGCACGCTCGTGTCCGACGGCCGGCGGAACGAGCAGAATCGCATCTCACTCGAAATGGACAACGGCAAGCTCGACGACTATACCCCCGAGAAGATCAAGCCGCAGGCCCGCGGCGGTAAGGGCGAGAAGGTCCGGCACCGCGTCGAGTTCGTCCGCGTCACCCCGCCGCCGATCGACCTCGTCAACTGGGACGAGGTCGAGGGCCGCCCCGAGCGCAAGCCGAAGGACGCCGAGCGCAACGGCCACGCCGAGTAAGTGCGGAGCGGAGAGACCTCACCCCCGGCCCCTCTCCGATGCGGAGAGGGGAGCAAGTGGGCGGATGTCGTTGACTGCCTGCCACTTGCTCCCCCTCTCCGTTTCGGAGAGGGGGCCAGGGGGGTGAGGTCGCCTTTCCGAACTTGAGAGACCCGCATGAGCACCGTTGCTAAGTACACCGCCGCTGACTCGATCCAGGTTCTCGAAGGGTTGGAGCCGGTCCGCAAGCGGCCGTCGATGTACATCGGCGGGGTGGACGCCAAGGGGCTGCACCACCTCGCCTGGGAGATCGTCGATAACAGCGTCGATGAGCACCTCAACGGCCACGCCGACGAGATTCGCGTCACGCTGCACAAGCCCGGCGACGCGCTCACGGTCAGCGACAACGGCCGCGGCATCCCGACCGACATTCACCCGAAGCACAAGAAGTCGGGCGTCGAGTTGGTGCTGACCGTCCTGCACGCCGGCGGCAAGTTCGGCGACGGCGAGAGCGGCTACTACCACTCCGGCGGCCTGCACGGGGTCGGCGCGTCGGTCGTCAACGCCCTGTCGCGCAAACTGGTTGCGACGGTCCGCCGCGACGGCCACGAGTACGTCCAGACCTTCGCCAAGGGCGTGCCGCTGACGAAGTTGGAAAAGACCGGCCCGGCGCGGGGCCACGGCACGACGATCTACTTCGAGCCGGACAACAGCATCTTCAAAGTCACCCGGTTCGACGCCGACACGCTCAAGAGCCGGCTCGAAGACATGTCGTTCATCCACTCGGGCTTGAAGATCACCTTCAAGAACGAGTTGACCGGCGAGACGACCGAGTTCAGCCACCCCGGCGGCATCCCCGAGTACCTGGCGAAGCTCGTCGTGCGGACGCAGAAGGCGACCGTGACCGAGGCGATCTTCGGCGTCAAGCGCGAGACCGGCGAGCGGGTCGAGTGCGCACTTCAGTGGACGGAATCGACCGACGAGTCGATCAGTTCCTACGTCAACGGCATCCGCACCCCCGGCGGCGGCACCCACGAGAACGGTCTGAAAACCGCGATCCGCAAGGCCGTGCAGAACTACTGCGAGATCCACCCCGAGGCCAAGAAGGCGATCAAGGGCTTGAAGATTTCGGCCGAGGACATCCGCGAGGGGATCGTGGCGGTGCTGTCGGTGTTCATCCGCGAGCCGATGTTCCAGGGCCAGACCAAGGAGAAGCTGAACAACCCCGAACTCGAAGCGGCCATCGACAACTTCATCCGGCCGGCGCTGGAAACCTGGCTGAACAACAACAAATCGGCGGCCGACCTGATCGTCGGCCGCATCGTGCTGGCGGCGCAAGCCCGCGAGGCGAGCCGGGCGGCGGCGACCGAGGTGAAGCGCAAAACTACCACCAGCCGGCGGCTGAGCTTGCCGGGGAAGCTCGCCGACTGCAAATCGACCGACCGCGACGACACCGAGCTATTTATCGTTGAGGGCGACTCGGCCGGCGGTTCGGCGAAGCAGGGCCGCAACAACACTTACCAGGCGGTGTTGCCGCTGCGGGGGAAAATCCTCAACGGCGAGGACTTGCCGACGCACAAGGTGATGCAGAACCAGGAACTCGGCGACCTCGTCAACGCCATCGGCACGGGGGCCGGCGACAAGTTCCGCTACGAAGGCTTACGCTACGGCAAGATCATCCTCCTCATGGACGCCGACGCCGACGGCCACCACATCACGACGCTGATGCTCGACTTCTTCTTCCGCCACCTGCCCGAGTTGATTAAGCGCGGGCACGTCTACATCGGCCAGCCGCCGCTGTACCGCATCGACGTGGGCAAGGAGACGCACTGGGCGCGGGACGACGACGACAAGGAGCGCATCCTGGCCGGCTTGAAGGCGAACGCGAAGCCGGACATCACCCGATTCAAGGGCCTCGGCGAGATGGACTTCAAGGCGCTGTCGATGACGACCCTCGACCCGCGGTCGCGCACGGTGCTGAAGGTCCGCATCGACGAAGTGCTCGAAGCGGCGAACACCTTTAAAGACTTGCTCGGCAAGGACGCCCAGCCGCGCTACGACTTCATCATGCAGAAAGCCGACCAGGCGGCCGACGAAGATTTGGACGTTTAAGTCTAGGCGAGCGGCGGGTGTAAGCCCGCTGTTTACCCCCCGATATGGGGATGACTGCCTTGTGCGAGCGCCGGAAACTTCCTACAGGCTATGTCCCCCATGTCGGGAAGTAAACAGCGGGCTTACACCCGCCGCTCGCCTGGAATTTTACTTCCCGCGGACGACCGACATGCCGCCATCGACGCTGATCATTTGCCCCGTCACCCAACTCGTCTTGGGGTCGAGCAACCAGGCGATGGGCGTGGCGATGTCGTCCGGCTCGCCGATGCGGCCGAGCGGGTGCATTGCCGTCGAGACCTTCATCGCCATCTCGCTCGACGTGATCTTCGCGGCCAGCGGGGTGCGGACCAGGCCGGGGGCGACGCCGTTGACGCGGATGCCCCGGCCGGCGTAGCTCGCCGCCGCCGACTTCACGAGGCCGTTGATGGCGGCCTTCGCGGTCGAAATCGCCTCGTGGTTCGACAGGCCGATTTGCGCCGCGACCGTGCTGGCCAGCACGACCGAGCCGCCGCTGGCCATCATCGCCTTGACCGCGGCCCGCAGGGTGTAAAACGCGGTGCGGACGTTCAGGTTGAGGGTCTCGTCGAACTCCTCGTCGGTCGTCAAGTGCGCCGGCTTCAAGATGATCGAGCCGACCAGGCAGGCCGCGCCGCTCAGGCTACCGAAGGCTTCGAGGGCGGTGGCGAATACGGCATCGACTTCGGCCGATTTTGTGGCGTCGAGGGTCGCCGTGCGGTAGTCGCCGGGGCGGACTTCTTGGAGCTTTGCTACGAGGGCGTCGAGTTTGGCAGCGTCGCGGCCAGCGAGCACCAGCCGCGCGCCCTTGGCGGCGAGTTGGTGGGCCGTGGCGGAGCCGATGCCGCCGGAGCCGCCGATGAGGACGTAAGCGGGAAGTTCGTCAGCCATTGTCGAGGACTCCGGGCGTCAGGGGGTGGGCGCGGCCCTTCCAGCCGACCGGCTTACCGACGGCACTCCGCGCGATCGAGAACCACTGTACCATCAATAGGCACGCCACCCCGACCGGGTGCAACACCGCCCCGAACCACGACTGACGGAAGCGCATCGCGGCGTTCAGTCGCGGGGCGTAAGCGGCGAGCGTAGCAACGCTCAGCAGCACGACTTCGTGCGTCGAAAGCAGCGGCAGCGAGAGCCAGAGTAACGCCGGCAACACTTGCCCGCAGAAGAGCAGGACCGTCGTGAAGCCGATGAGCCGCGGTGCCCCCAGACCCTCCTGAGCGTTCTTCGCCAGCCCGAACCAGACTTGGCCCGCGTTGCGGTACATGCGGCACGTCGCCAAGTCGGTCGCGTCACAAGCGTCGGTCATCAGCCCGGCGGCGCGGTAAGCGCGGGGCAGTTTCACCCCGTCGTGGAGCGACGCCTTGATCGACCGGTGCCCGCCGACTTGCTCGTAGGCGGCCCGCGTCGTGAGGAACCACTGGCCGCAACCCGCCCCGAGACTCGGCCGCAAGTCTTTGCGCATCCGGTCGAACGGCAGGTAGCAGAGCAGCAGCCAGTTGATCAGCGGGATGACGAGCTTTTCGAGCAGCGCGCCGGTCTCCTGCCGCGGGAAGCCGCTCACCAGCGGGGCACCGCTCACCCGCTGGAATTCGGCGAGCCGGGCGAGGGCGTCGGGGGCGAGCCGCACGTCGGCGTCGAGAAACGTAAATATGTCGAAGCGGGCGAGCTTCGAGAGGGCGTAACAGGCGTGCTGTTTGCCGCACCAGCCGTCGGGCAGCGGCGGTGCGGCTTCGATGCGGACGCGGCCATCCCGCGCGGCGATCTCGGTCGCAATCGCGGCGGTGCGGTCGGTCGAGTGGTCGTCGAGCACGACCACTTCCAACTCGACGCCGGTACTCGCCAGCACGGTCGTGAGCGCGGCTGCGATGGACGCTTCCTCGTTGCGGGCGGGGATCAGCACCGAGATTCTCGGCGGTGACAGCGAACCGTCAGCGACGGGGGGCGGCTTGAAGAGCGTCACGTTGCGAAAGTAGAGGAGGGCCGGCGGCACGGCGAACGCCAGGGCGACCCCGACGGGGAGTAGGAGCCACGTCATGGGGCCGCGCCCTTCGTGAGTTCGTCGCCGTGGGAGGGGTCGAAGCGTTGGCCGCGCACCGTCGCGGCGACCCGACGGCCGGCGTCATAAATCCCGCCGACGCCGACCTTGCCGGTCATCAGCGGCGTGAACAGCGCCGGGTCGCGGGTCATCGTCTCGCGGTTTAAGCCGTCGAGGGTTTCGGTCAACGCCGCTTCGATGCGCTCCGTCCACTCCTTGGCCTTGAGGCCGGGGAAGTCGCCCACCGAGATCGGCGTGCCGACGCGGACCAGCGCCTCGGGGGTCTTCTCGTTCCAGAAGGCGTACTCCAACGCCACCGGCAGGATCACGGCGTTGTCGAGCCGCGCCGCGAGGTGACCGACCCCGGAGCGCAGGCCGAGAGGCCGCGTCCGCACGTCGGAGAAGCGGCCCTGGACGGTGAGCCAGACGGCGCGGTTCGGCTGCGACAGGATCAGTTCGGCCGTGCGCAGGAAGTGGGCCGCCCCACGCAGCGACTGCTGATCGACGGGGAAGAAGCCGAGGGAGTCGAAGACGCGGTACTTCTTGACCGCCTCGGCGTCGATGGCCCCGTAGTGCTCCGCGTTCGGGAAGGCGTCCGTGAGCAGCACGGCGAGCATCGGATCCCACCAACTCGGGTGGTTCATCACGACGACAAGGGGCGTGTCGCCGGTCGGCCACGGGGCGGAGGTTTTCGACAGCCGCACGGCGTGGAAGTTCTTGCGGACGAACCGCCGGACGTACCAGCGGAACCAGCCGATGAGCCACTCCCAGCGGTGCGGCAACGTCACGGCCTGGGCCGGGGTACTCACGCCGTGGCCCCGGCCATCTGCGTCGCGGCGGGGCGGACTTTCGGAGCGGCCTTGTCGCCGTCGAGGGTGTCGGCGGCGATCCAGCCGGACATCAGCACCATCGGCATCCCCGCGCCGGGGTGCGCCGCGCCGCCAGCGAGGTACAGCCCCTTCAAGTCGGGCGAGCGGTTGCCCGGCTTGAACGCCCCGAGCCACTTGCCGTGGCTGGCGAGGCCGTAAATCGCCCCGTTCAAGACGCGGTAGCGGTCGTGGATGTCCTGGGGAGTTAAGTGCTTCTCGAAGACGATGCGCTCTTCGAGGTCGGGCATCTGCCCGGTCGTCTTGAGCTTGTCGAGGATCACCCGGCGGTACGCGGGGAACATCGCATTCCAGTCGTGGTGCGGCCGCAGGTACGGCGTGTGGACCAGCACGTACAGGGCCTCCCCGCCCGGCGGCGCGGTACACGGCTCGGTCTCGGCGGTCGCGGCGAGGTAGCACGTCGGGTCGGCGGCCGGCTCGCCCTTGTGGTAGATGCTGTCGAACTCGACTTCGGGGTCATGGCTGAACACGAAGTTGTGGTGCAACAGGTGTTCGTAACGCTTCTTCAAGCCCAGGTACAGCACGACGCCGGAGCAGGCCGGCTCGTAGGTCCGGCGGTTGTCGAACTTGCTCACCACCTTCGGGGCCGCGCCGTTAATGAGTTCGCGGTGCGTCCGGACGCTGTCGGCGTTCGACACGATCGCCGAGAGTTCGACCCGATCGCCGCTGTCGGTCTCGACGCCGACAACGCGGGTCTGGTCGTCGGTCATCAAAATCTTCTTGACGCCGGTGTCGGGCCGCAGTTCGACGCCGAGTTCCCCGGCGAGTTTCGCCAACGCCTCGGGGACGGCGCGGGTGCCGCCCCGCGGGTACCAGATGCCCTCGCTCGTCTGCATGTGGGCGATGCTGCACAAGATCGCCGGCGAAGCGTCCGGCGACGAGCCGACGTACTGCGTGAAGTGGTCGAGCATCTGCGCGACGCGGGGGTCGGGGACGTATTTGCGTACCGTCCCGGCGACGCTGCGGCCCATGCGCATGCTCATCACGTCGGCGAGAATCTTCGGCGAGAACCCGGCCTTGAAGTCGATCATGTCGGCGAGGCCGCCGATCGACTTCCAGAAGAAGTAGTTGTCCGAAACCTTGTGCAGCCGATCCGAGAGGTTGATGAAGTCGCGGTAGCCGTCGGCCGACGCACTATTGGGGGCGTACTTCTGAAGGGTCTTGTGCATCGCCTCCACGTCGGAGACGAGGTCGAGCACCGTCTTGTCGGTGAAGAAGCAGCGCCACTGCGGGTCGAGGCGGACGAGGTCGAGGTAGTCTTCGATTCGCCGGCCGGCCTCGCTGAAGATGCGACGGAGGACGTTCGGGATGGTCAGGATCGTCGGCCCCATGTCGAAGCGGAAGCCGGCCTCGTTCAGTTGCGCTGCCTTGCCGCCGAGCCACGAATTCGCCTCGAACAGAACGACATCGTAGCCGCGGGCGGCGAGGGTACACGCCGACGCCAAGCCGCCGAGGCCGCTGCCGATGACGCCGACACGGTTCGTCTGGGTTGCCGACACGGTCGCTTACTCCGAGGGAATGCGGTGCGAGTATGGTGGAGGGAGTTTACGAGTTCGCCGTCGCGGGGGCCGGCTCGTCCTTGGCCCCCGGCACGCCGAGCCAGGCGGCATCGAGGCCGAAGTCTTGGAGCAGTAGCCGCGTGGTGATGCGGGCCGACTCGTAGATCACCGGCAAGCCGCTGCCGGGGTGGGTGCCGCCGCCGACGAGGTAGACGTTGCCCAAATCCTCGAAGCGGTTCCGCGGCCGCAGGTGCAACATCTGGCCGAGGTTGTGTGCCAGATTAAAGGTTGCCCCGCGGTAGACTTCGTAGTTGTTCTCCCAGTCGTCCGGGGTGACGATCTTCTCGTAGCGCACGCGGCCTTCAAGATCGTCGATGCCGATCTTCTTCAACGACTGGAACAGTTTATCGCGGTAAGCCGGGGCCAGAGATTTCCAGTCGAGTGAGGTCTTCTGATTACAGACCGGCGACAAAACGTACAGTGTGCTGTGGCCCTTGGGGGCCAGGGTGTCGTCGGTCACGCCGGGGTTCTGCACATAAAACGACGGGTCGTCCGACAGCCGGTGGTTCGTCTCGATGTCGGCGAGGTTGCCGATGTAGTCGTTGGACGTGTAAATAGTGTGGTGGTGTAGGTTGTCGTACCGGCCTTCGATGCCGAGGTACATCATGAACGTCGAGCACGAATACCGCTTGCCGGCCAGCTTCTCGTCCGTCCAACGTTTGCGCAGGCGGTTCGGAACGAGCTTCTTCATCGTCTGCGCGAAGTCGGCGTTGATGACCACCGCATCCGCCATGTAAGTTTCGCCGCGGTCGGTCTTGACGCCGACGGCCTTCTTGCCCTCGAACAGCACTTCGGTCACTGACTCGCCCATGTTGAAGGTCGCGCCGACTTCGGTGGCCGTGCGGGCCATGCCTTCGCTGATGGCGTTGCAGCCGCCGATGGGGTGCCAGACGCCGAAGTCGTACTCGAGGTACGACAGG
>JAYTSV010000077.1:0-27165 GCA_043745465.1 Fimbriiglobus sp. | reverse complement strand
TCGAAGACGGCAAGGACGCGGGCAAGGCGGCGGCCAGCTACGCCGACCAGGGCAAGAAGGCCGGGGCTGCGGCCCCGGACCGGACCAGGCGTTACTTCGCCTTCAAGGAAGCCGTGTTGAGTACGAAGGTCGCGGACGGCAAGACCGGGGCGGACTTCGACGCGGAGGCCAAGAAAGCCGTGGAAAAATGGGCGGCCGTGCTGCCAATGTCGCGCAAAAGCTACGAAGTCTGGCCGGCCGCGAAAACGACGGCCCGACTGCAGGCCGAACTCAACGACTACGGCAAAGCCGCCGCGACCCTCGGGGCACTCGCCGGGACGCCCGACCTGCCCAAGGAGTTGCGCTACGAGGCGCTCCTGCTCCAGGCCGCGATGAACCTGCGCGGCCGGCAGAATTCCGCCGTGGACGCGACCGTCGGCCAACTCGAAAAGGACAAGGAGTTCCCGACCGGCGGGCCGCGCGACCGGCTGAACGTGTTAAAAGTCGCCGCGAAGGTGAACCTGCCCGCGACGCCGCCCGCCACGCCCGCTTCCGGCGAGGACGCGGCGAAGTTGCAAGCCGCCATCGACGCCGCGAAAGACCCCGTGGCCAAGGGCATCGGGTACGCCGCGCTGGGCGAACTGCACCTGGCCAACGGCCAGCCGCGCGACGCGATGTGGGCGTACCTGTGGGTCGATGTCGTCTACAACCAGGAGCACGACGACCAGGTCCTGGCCGTCGCCCGCCTGGCCCAACTCTTCGACCTGATGGGCGACAAGGACCGCGCCGACCAGTTCCGCGAAAAGCTCACCCGCGTCCGGTAGAAATGACCTGGCTCGCCGGAAGGGTGAGCGCCCGGAGTTCTTTACGCAGACGTAGCGTTGAAGAACTCCGGGCGCTCACGCGTCCGGCTCGCCTCCGGTCACGCCTTCACCTGGTTGCGATTGAAGTGTTGCGCGACGAACACGAACGCCAGAGTGACGACGAGCATCGCAACGCTGAGCATGCCGAAGTAGGTCACCGGCGAGGCGAAGTGCAGCCCCTCCTCCTGACTCGGGTAGAGCCGGGAAACCGGTGTGTTGATGAAGAAGTTGGCCATGAAGACCATCAACAACCACAACGACGTGATGAAGCCTTTCATCGACTGGGGAGCGGCCGTGAACGCGAGTTCGAGGCCGGTGACCGAGATCAGGATTTCCGCAATCGTGATGGCGAAGTAGGCGAGCACCTGCCACCACACCGTGACCTTGACGACAGTACCGTCCGGTTGCACGGCGAGGTAACCCGCGTAGGCATGGATGCCCATCGCCAGCGAAGTAATCAGGAACCCGAGGATCATCTTGTTGGTCGCGCGCACGGGGTAACCGGCCGTGCCGAGGCGGGCGAACAGGATGCTCACGAGCGGCGCAAAGATCACGATCAGGAGCGGGTTCACCGCCTGAATCTGGTCGGGAGCCAGGGTGTAAGTGACCCAAGACCCGAAGAAATCGACGTACGGTCGGTCGCGAGTCACATTCGGTGCGCTGATGGTCAAGTCGAGATAGTCGTTGGCGAAGAGTGTCCACGTCGAGGCGTGTTGATCGAAGATAGCCCAGAAGAACATGACCAGAATGAACAGCCCCAAGATTTGCGTGACGACTTTGATCTTCTCGGCCCGCGTCTCTTTCTCCGGTTCCGGCGGCTGGCCCCACTTGAGGTAGCCGAGTTTCTCGACGGCGTAGTACCGCTTGCCCAGAGCGAAGCAGACGAGTGCGCAGCTCATCAACACTGCCGGGAACATGAACGCGGCGAAGTAGCCGGCTTGGGGGTCGGTCCGCTTGTTAGTCACAGGATCGAGCGCTCCGCCGAAGTAGTCGCGCAAGAAGGGACAGACCAGCGTCGATAAGAACGAACCCATGTTGATCGCCACGTAAAACCACGTGAACGCCTTGTTGCGCAACGCCACCTGTCCTGGCCGCTGTTGGTCGTAGGTCATGCCCATCAGCGTCGAGATGTTCGGCTTGATGACGCCGCTGCCGAACGAGAGCAGCGCGAGCGCCCCGAACATCAGGTACTCATTCGACAGGCCGACGAGAAATTGTCCGATCACGTAAGGCACTGCGAAAGCAACGATCGTCCAGTACTTGTTCAGGAACAGGTCCGCTAGCAGTCCGCCGATCAGCGGAGTGAGGTAGCAAGCGGCAACGTAGAGGTGGACGATGCTCGACGCGTCCGACCGCTTGTAGGCGAAGACCTCAATGAGGTACAGGAGCAGGACCGCCTTCATGCCGTAGAAGCTGGCGCGCTCGGCGAGCTCGCCGGTGAAGATGAACCAGAAGCCGACCGGGTGGCCGGTCGGGGCGGGTTCCCCGACGACGGGCGTCGAAGTCGTCGTGACGGTCGCAGTGGCCAAGGGGCGTCTCCGGTTGGGGGCGGGCCGGGGAGGCGGCCGGGACAGCGGTGCGGATTCGCTGGAGATGATACCGCATCCGCCGCCCGGACCGCACGCCGAAAATTTCCGTTCCTTTCGCCGGCCGAGCAGGTACCCTGCGTCAACTCGTTCCCCGTTCCCGAGGTGACCCATGCTGAAACGATTCGCGCTCGCCGCCGTCACGGTCGCAGCCCTCCTGCTCGCCGTCGTCGCCACGGAGGACAAGCCGAAGGCCGAGCCGGCGATCCCGGCGATGAAGTTCAACGACGTGGTCGAGATCGCCCCCGGCGTCTTCTTCCGCTACTCGTCCATCAGTGCCACGGACATGACCGTGCCGTTCGGCGGGAGCAACAACGTCTGGGTCGTGTTCAAGGAGTACGTCGTCGTCATCGACGCCAACTTCCCCAAGGAGGCGGGCGACGTGCTCGCGGACATCCGCAAGACGACGAACCTGCCGATCAAGTACGTCCTCGACACGCACCACCACGGCGACCACGCCTACGGCAACTGCGTCTGGGCCAAGGCCGGGGCGCAGATCGTCGCGCACACGAGTGCCGCGCGGCTGCTCAAGACCACCGGGCCGAAGGACTGGGAGAGTGCCGGCAAGGACCGGGCCGACATCCGGGACAACACCCTCAAGCAGGCCGACATCACCTTCGACGACAATTACGTCCTGGACGACGGCACGCAGCGGGTCGAGTTCCGCCACTTCGGCCACGCCCACACCGCCGGCGACGCGGTCGCGTACCTGCCCAAGCACAAGCTGCTGTGTACCGGCGATGCCTGCGTCAACGGGGCGTTCAACTACATGGGCAACGCCGACTCGGCGTCGTGGGTGCGGGCGCTCGACGGCATGGCGAAGCTCGACGTGACCCGCGTCGCCCCGGGCCACGGCAAAGTCGCGGCCAAGGACTTGATCGCCGCCCAGAAGCGGTACTTCGTCGAGTTGCGCGAGAACGTGCAGAAGGGCATCGACGCCAAGAAGACCGCCGAGGAGATCGCGGCCGGCCTCGAAATGGCCTGGTACGAGACCTGGACGGGCAAGCCGGCGAAGCAGAACGGCGACAACGTCAAGCACGTCTACGGCGAACTCACCGGCAAGATCGACCCGGCGAAGATGCCTTAAAAGCGAATCCCGGCGAGCGGCGGGTGTCAGCCGGCTGTTCCAGCCTGGAATGGGGGACGCAACCTGGGTGAAGTTTCCGACGCACGCACCAGTCAGGCACCCGCATTCCAGGTCGTACCGGCCTGGCTGACACCCGCCGCTCGCCGGGACTACAGCGCGGGGCGAGTGTGCGGGTAGTGCTCGCTCATCGCTTGCTTCATGTCGCGCACGGCCTGTTCGAGGCCGGCGAACACGGCCCGGCTAACGATGCTGTGGCCGATGTTCAGTTCGACGACGCCGTGGATGCGGACGATCGGCTTGACGTTCTGGTAGTTCAGCCCGTGGCCCAGGTGCGGGTGCAGGCCGAGTTGAAGCGCGTGGGCCGTCGCCGTGCGCAACTTCGCCAGCTCGACTGCGATTTGGGCCGGAGTCGTCGCCTCGCTGTAGCTCGCCGTCTGGAACTCGACGGCGTCGGCGTGGAGTTTCTTCGCCGTGTCGAGTTGCGCGAGGTCGGGGTCGATGAACAGGCTGACGTGCAGCCCGGCCGCCTTCAAGCGTTCGACGGCGGAGCGTGTCGTGTCCGCGTTGGCGACGACGTCGAGGCCGCCCTCGGTCGTCAGTTCCTGCCGCTTCTCGGGGACCAGCGTGATCTCGTCCGGGAGCACTTTCAGGGCGATGGCGATGATCTCGTCGGAGCAGGCCATTTCGAGGTTCAGCCGCGTGCGGACGGTCTCGCGGAGCAAGTAAACGTCGCGGTCCTGGATGTGCCGGCGGTCTTCGCGGAGGTGGACGGTGATGCCGTCGGCCCCGCCGAGTTCGGCGAGGACGGCCGCGGCGACCGGGTCCGGTTCTTTGGCCCGGCGGGCCTGGCGCAGGGTGGCGACGTGGTCGATGTTGACGCCCAGGCGGATCATGCGAGCTTCTCGGAGAGGGTTCAGTGGCCGTAGCGGGTCAGATACGCCAGCACGTCGCCGTAGCGGGCTGCCTCGCGGCTCAGCACTTGATACAGTGCGACGGCGAGGACAATTAACACCGCTCGCTCCAGAATCGGCGTGACGAAGTAGATGCCGATCATCAGCCAGTTGAAGAAGAAGTAGTCGGCCACCATCAGGCCGAGGATGCCCGGGACGGCGAGTTGCGTCGTCCGGCTGACGCGGTAGCCGGAATCGACGTACATGCCGAGGATCAGCCGCAACTCGCGGAGGAAGGCGAACCGGGACCAGAAACCGCCGGCCACCGCGAAGGCGGGCAGGAGGCCGGCCGCGGACCCGAACACTCCGCCGGTTGCCGCGTAGCCTTCGGGCGCTGGCCCCGGGGGCGGCACCCGGCTCTGGAGCGCGGCGAGTTGACTTTCGAGGGTCCGCAGCCGTTCGGCGACGACCTCCAACTGGGGAGCCGTCGTGCCGCCGGCGGTCGCACTGTCTTGCCCGTCCGTCATGCCTGGGGAATCTCTTCGAGGGTCCGCGGTCGCCGCACCAAAGTCATTCGCTCCAAGTTACTGTCCCTTACAACCGGTGGACAGACGAAACGAAGCGACCCGCCGAGTCCGGCGGGTCGCTTCGGGGGCGTCCGACGGGACGGCAGCCTATTTGAGCGATTCCTTGAGGCCCTTCAGGGCGCGGACGGACACCTTGGTGTGCGCCGGCTTGTCCTTGGTCACGGTCATCTCGCCCGGCTTGAAGCGGTTCGGCACCGACTTGCCGCCCTTGGCGGCGGGGACGCGGCGGGCCTTCAGCTTGAGCAGCCCGGGGATGGCGATGACGCCGGGGCCTTTCTTGCTGAGCTGCTTGACGATGATTTCGGACATCGTGTCGAACACGCTCGACACCTGAGCTTTGCTCAGGGCGGTCGTCTCGGCGATCTCGGTGATGAACTGGCCCTTGGTAATCGACTTCACCGCGGTCGCCTTTTCGGCCTTCGCCGGCTTCTCGGCCTTGTCCTTCGCCATGATGAGTGCGCTCCCATTCGAGTTGAGGTAACGGAACAGCATGAAAATATGGCGTTTTGCGACGGGTTGTCAACAAAACTCCTTCTGCTTCGTGGTAATATCTCGCAATTCTCCGGGGAAAACGACCGGCCGAGTGCCGAAGTGCCTTGTTTTCCAGTCCCCCCGCCTCGCCGAACCGCTACAACCGTCGCGGCCCACGCCTCTCGAACGCGAAAGGCCCCCGCTTAACGCGGACTTTTGCCCCGGCCGGGCCGGCGGCGCGGGTCGATTCATATCATGATCGGCGAGTCAACCCCCTAAGATTTTCCCCGTCGAGAGCCGTCATGTCCGCTGCCAGTCCGCCCCCCGCCGCCGAGGCTTCGGCCCTCGACCAACTGTGCATCAACGCGATCCGCACGCTCTCGATCGACGCCGTGCAGGCCGCGAACTCGGGCCACCCCGGGGCACCGATGGGCCTCGCGCCCGTCGGTTACGCCCTGTGGAACCGCGTCCTCCGGTACGACCCGGCCGACGCCGCCTGGCCCAACCGCGACCGGTTCGTGCTCTCGAACGGCCACGCGTCGATGCTCCTGTATTCGCTGCTGTTCCTCGCCGGCGTGCAGAAGTCCGGGGGCCGCAAGGGCGTGACCCTCGACGAGATCAAGCGCTTCCGCCAGATCGACAGCATCACCCCCGGCCACCCGGAATCGCACTACACGGCCGGCATCGAGACGACGACCGGGCCGCTCGGCCAGGGCTGCGCGAACTCCGTCGGCATGGCCATCGCGTCGAAGTGGAAGGCGGCCCACTACGGCAAGCCGGGGTATGCCGACCTGTTCGAGAACCGCACCTACGCCATCTGCGGCGACGGCTGCATGATGGAAGGGATCACCTCGGAGGCGGCGTCGCTGGCGGCCCACCTGAAGCTCGACAACCTGTGCTGGGTCTACGACGACAACAGCGTCACCATCGACGGGCACACCGACATTGCCTTCACCGAGGACGTGCCGGCCCGCTTCCGGGCTTACGGCTGGAACGTCCTGCACGTTTCGGACGCCAACGACCTGCCGCAGTTGGCCGCCGCGTTCGAGGCGTTCCAGACGACGACCGGGAAGCCGACGCTCATCAACGTCAAGTCGATCATCGGCTTCGGCTCGCCGAACCGGGCGAATTCGTCCGACGCCCACGGCGAACCGCTGGGCGAGGCCGAAGTGAAGCTTAGCAAGAAGGCTTACGGCTGGCCGGAAGACGCGAAGTTCCTGGTGCCCGAGGGGGTTCTGGAGCACTTCGCCGCCGGCATCGGCAAGCGGGGCGCAGCGGCCCACGCCGCCTGGACGGCGAAGTTCGCCGAGTACGCCGGCACGTTCCCCGACCTGGCCGCCGAGTTGACCGCGATGGAGGCCCAGGACCTGCCCAAGGGCTGGGAGGCGAGCCTGCCGACCTTCCCGGCCGACCCCAAGGGGTTGGCGTCGCGCGAGTCGTCCGGCAAGGTGCTGAACGCCGTGGCGAAGGTCATCCCCTGGCTCGTCGGCGGCAGTGCCGACCTGGCCAAGTCGAACAAGTCGAAGATCACGTTCGACGGGGCGGGCGAGTTCCAGGCGAAGTCGCCGGCCGGTCGCAACATCAACTTCGGCGTCCGCGAGCACGCGATGGGGGCGGTCGTCAACGGCCTGGTCCTGTCGAAGCTGCGCGGCTACGCGGCCGGCTTCCTCATCTTCTCGGACTACGCCCGCACGCCGATCCGCCTGGCCGCCCTCGAAGAGATCGCCCCGTTCTACGTCTTCACGCACGACTCGATCGGCGTCGGCGAGGACGGTCCGACGCACCAGCCGATCGAGCAACTCGCCAACCTGCGGGCGGTCCCCGAACTCATCGTCCTCCGGCCGGCCGACGCCAACGAGGTCGTCGAGGCCTACCGCGTCGCCGTCACGTCGAAGCTGCACCCCGTGATCTTGGCCCTGTCGCGGCAAGCCCTGCCGACCATGGACCGGACCAAGTACGCCCCGGCGTCCGGCACGCTCAAGGGCGGGTACGTTTTGGCGGACGCCGTCCCGGGCACCCCGGAGATCATCCTGATCGGCACCGGCAGCGAAGTGCCGTTGTGCGTCGAAGCCTTCGAGAAGCTCAAGGCCGAGGGCGTGAAAGCCCGCGTCGTCAGCCTGCCGTCGTGGGAACTCTTCGAGCAGCAGCCGAAGGCGTACCGCGACGGCGTCCTGCCGCCGGCCGTAACGAAGCGGGTGTGCGTCGAGATGGCCAGCGCCTTCGGCTGGGAGCGGTACGCCGGGACGACGGGGGCGATCATCGCCATGCGGTCGTTCGGCGCGTCGGCCCCGCTCAAGGACCTGCTCAAGAAGTTCGGCTTCACCGTCGAGGCCGTGGTTCAAGCCGCGAAGGACCAACTGGCCGCGAAGTAACCGACGCGCAGGAGCCACGAAAAAGGCCGACCGGATTGCTCCGGTCGGCCTTCGGTTTTTCACGGGGTCGTCGGTTACCGGCCGCCCTTCGGCAGCAGGTCGATCTTCGGCGTGGCGATGTCGGTCGCGGTCCCGGTGAAGACCGGCTTGGCGGACATCACGACGTTCTTGCGGTCGGCCGTGAGCTTCGTCTCGAGCCGCAAGCCGGGGACGCCGACCGCAATGCTCGGGATGCGGGATTCGGTCGTCGGCTTCACGTTCGGCAGCGTCGGGTTGTACGTGCCGACCGCGGTGAAGCGGTCGCCGGTGCCGCCCGACGGGCCGAGGTTGGTTTCAATCGCCTGGGTCGATTCGAGTTGGCTCTCCCGCGTCTCGTCGGGGACGCCGGCGAGGTCCGTCCGACTCCCCATTGCGAGCGTCACGGCGACGACGGATTCCGTCGCCAGGTCGATGCTGAACACTTCGACCGACTCGATCGGCGTGCCGGCATTCTTGGTCACCTTGACGCGGGCGCGGTTGTCGATCGGCGTGCCGAGAACCTTCTTGACCCGCACGCTGTACGTGCCGGGGAAGGCCGCCGCCGCGGTGTACACTTCGGACCGGTCGTCGTCCCGCTGCTCCAGCACGTCGCACTTGAGCAGGCCGCCGTTGGTCGTCCGCTTGTGCGTCGCCGAACAGACGGAGCCGGTCGGTTCCGCGACGATCAAGTCGAGGTCGGCGCGGCCTTGGTACAGCAATTCGATGACGATGTCGCGGCTCTTCGACTCGGCCGTGAGGCCGGTCAACTTCGCGGCGTCGTCGGCGTGGCCCTTGGCGAGCATCTTGCCGGCGATCTGGCCGACCTTGTGCTTCGTCGTGGCGTGGTAGTCGGTGTCGTCGGCCGGCCAGTCCCGCTTGAGCAGGTTCGTCGCGGCCCACTGAACCACGTCGGGCTTAACGTCCGTCACGCGGTTCGCGTACACCAGGGCATCGGCGTAAGCGTTCGGCGAACTCGGTTCGAGGGCCGCCGCCCGCTGGCAGTACGCCAGGGCGATGTCGTGCTTGCCGAGGCCGTCTTCGGCCTTGGCCGCCCGGAGGTACAGGCCGGCGTTCGTCGGGTCCATGTCGATGCTCGACAGGGACGCCCGCTCGACTTCGTCCGCCGAGCCTTGGCTGTTCTGTAAGGCGATGGCCAGAGCGTCGTGCGTCCAGATGCCGTTGGCCCGGCCCTTCCGCAGGGTCGCCTTGAGGACCTCCGTGGCATGGCCGAACTCCTTCATCTCGAAGAGCATGTCGGCCGCGTCGATCACGACTTCCTGACCCGTGAACGCACTCCCGCCGAGGACGGCGTTCCAGAGCTTCTGCGGGTCCTGCTTACCCTTGGCGACGAACGCCGCCGCGACCGCCTTGGGGTCGGCTTTCGCGGCCGGGGCGTTGCCGGCGAGCTGGCCGCGGCCGGGCAGACCGGGGCCGCCGAGAGCGCCCGCATCGGCCTTCTTGATGTTGAACGACGGGCTGGCGTGGTAGCGATGGCTCCCCCGGATGATGAGCGCCCGGGCCGGCGGGTAGAAGCCCAACGAATTGAGCTTTCGGGCCTCGACGAGCGGGTTTTCTTCCTGGCGGGTGGGGTCGAACAGTCCGGCGAGTTGCTGGGCGTTCAGGCCGCCGATGCCGCGCGTGTCCCACTCGCCGCGGGCGACGGTTTGCGTGATGAGTTGGACGAGCAGACTGCTCTGGTCGTTGCCTTGAATGGTGAACTGCGAGCCGAGCTGGCCCTGGTTGCCGCCGCCGGCCCCCTGGAGTGCGCCGCCGGCCCCCATCGCCCCGCCGCCGAGGCCGAAGCCGCCGCCCTGGCCGCCGCCCTGGCCGCCGCCCTGGAAGCCGCCCTGGCCGAGTCCGCCCTGGCCGAGTCCGCCCTGGCCGAGTTGGCCGCCACCGAAGCCACCGCCGCCGCCGCCGAACGCGGCACCGCCCACGCCGAGGCCGGCGATCGGTTGTAGCGTCGAGCCGAAGATCGTCGCCTGGGCACCGAGGAACCGAAGGTTCTGCAAGAGGGCCGAGTTCGACTGAGCGTTCGGGATGCCGACGATCAGTTCGGCCACGTCGAACACGCGGGTCACTTTGTCGTCGTAGCGGAGCGAGTACGTGTTGTCGTTCGGCCCGATCTCGATGTACTCCGGCCGGGCGATCCAACTCATCCCCACGTCCCGAAGGACCGTGTCGAGGAAGGCTCCGAGGGGCAAGCCACTCAAGTCGTTTTTCGTATTGAGCTTCTTCGTACCGGGAGTAACGTCAGCCCCAAACAGGTCCTGGCGGAAAATGAACTTCACGCCGTCTTCGAGATAGTCCTGGCTTAACTGGGCGAGCAGTGCGTCGAGCGTGATGTTGTCCAGAGTCTTGATGGAAACCTTCTTGCCCTCGAAGCCCTCCAGGATACCGCGCAGACGCTTGAAGCTGGCCGGGGCGTCCGGCCCGAGGTTGTTGTTGCTGTACTTCTCGACCCGCGACCCGGTGAGTTCGCGCCAGACGGCGGCCGGCGGGAAGTGGACCGGCGGCTCGTCGGGGTAGGGCACGAACGACTTCTCGACTTGCAGCATCGTCAGGAGGAAGTTGTTCTCGCGCAGCCGCTTCAACTCAGTCAGCTCGCGCAAGTTCGTGGCTTGCTGGCCGATCTTGTAACTCGCAGTCGCTTCCGGCGGCACCCGTTGGCCGCGGCTGATCCGCTCTTGAATCATCACCTGGGCTTCTTGCTGGGCCAACTCGAAGCGGGCCTGGCTCATCAGTTGCCGGAACGAGTCGATCCGGGCGCGGGTCTGTTCTTCGAGGGTGGCGAGTTGCTCGTTCTCGTTGATCCGCTGGCGACTCTGAGCGATCCGCTCGCGCTGGGAGGCGAGGGTCCGCTTGATCTCGGAGCCTTTCAGCGTCACCTCGCGCATCGCGGATTCGAGGTCCGAGGCGAGCCGGCGGCGGAAGGCGTCCGACAGTTGTTCGTTGTTCAGCACCGTCTCGCGCTGCCGCTTCAAGTCCTCGTAGGCGGAGTCCGGGTCGGCCGCGAGCAACTTGCGGGAGCGCCGCAGGGTCTCATCGACGACGATGCGGTACTCCTGTTCGAGGACCGCCTGCGCGTTCTTGGCCTGGTCGATCAGGTTGCGCTCGACGGGCGTCGGTCCGGCTTGCGGGGCAGGGACCGGCTTCGCGCCCGGCTCCTTCTTCGATTCCGCAGCCGGCTCTTGCAAGAGGCGCGACAAGTGGACGCCGTTGGCCAGGCCGATCTTGACCGCGTCGGCTTTGACCTTACCGCTGCGGAGGCCGCCGACGACGCGCAACCCGGACAGGGCGTCCGACCCTTGCGGGTCGATCTTGAGGGCGGCGTCGAACAGTTTCTCGGCGTGGTCGAGGCGGTCGGCCGAGATGGCCCAGACGCCCTGAACGGTGAACTCGTCGCGGAAGAGCCGGTACTGTTCGCCGGCCATCGCCAGGGTCCGCTCGGCGGCGAGCATGGCCGGCGTGTCCTTGGCCACCGCGGTGCGGTACTGGTCGAGCATCGAGGCGAGGAAGTAGTTGTCGCTCGACGGGGCGGCCAACGTCTCGCCGAGTTCGACGGTCACCTTGGTCGAGCCGACGCGGCCTTCGATTCGCATGGCCAGGGTTGCGTCCGCAGCCTTTGTCGTGCCGAGGACCAGGGTCGCGCGGTCGCAGCGGAGCGGGGGTAGTTGGGTCGGGTAAAGCTCGGTGCCTTCGGGCCGCATCGTCATGCGGTCGGCCCGCAAGATCGGCGTGTCGATGGCGGCTTTGAGCTTCGCCGCGAAGACTGCCTGGGCGATCGGCGTCGTGATCGTGTCGGTCAGGCGGACGACGGTGCCGCCGGTCAGCATGGCGAGGCCGTGCAGGTTCTCGGCGTCCACCTTCGCGCCCAGGGGCACGGCGAGGAAGGCGACTTCGTCGCGGGCGAACTTGTGCCCGAGTTCGGCGCGGGCTGCTTCGCTCAGCGGCACCTTGCTCGCGGCGGACTCGCCGTCCCCGAGGAACAAGAGGGTCTGCGACCGGCCGTCCTTCTTCTCGAACGCCGCCGCGGCCCGTTCCAGGCCGGCCGCCAGATCGACGGCCCCCGACCCGTACTCGCTGTCGGCGAACTTCGTCAGGGCGGCGGTCACCGCCTCGGAGGTCGGGGCGACGAACCCGCCCGTCAGCGACCGGGTCGCCGCGGGGTTGTCGATGTTGATCGTCCAGACGTCCAGGCGGTCGGTCGCGGCCAGGTCTTTCGACAGGCCTTCCAGAATGAACCGGGCGTTGTCGAGCGCGGCCCCGGCCTGCGAGGCCGAGGTGTCGATCACGACGAGCACGTCGCGCGGCCGGGCGACTGTCGCCGCGACATGCGGCTTGAGCTGCCAGGCGAACACCGTCTCGCCCGCGGCGGTGCGGTAGGTCACGGTGGGCAGGGCGCTGAACTTCGTCCGGGCGGCCTCCGCTCCGGATTGTAACGGGTCGATCGCGGCGCGGGCCGCGGTCGGGTTCGGGCGGCTGGAGATGTCTCCGTAGACGGCGACTCCGAGGGCGGCGGTACCGGCCGTCACCCCGAAAATCGCCGTCATTAGCCGGAGCTTCGTGACGAAGGTCATTGCTCGGGCGCTCCTCTGGCAACGGGTCGGACCGCCGGGGGCTACACCCGCGGGCGGGACTCTGGGAATAAGACAAGGAATCGGATCGATTGTACCGGCCCCCGTGCCGCCAAGCACCGTCAAAAAGACGGGGAACGGCACCGAACCGGGCGGGGCACGCCACGCGCCACCCGCACACCCCACCCGACCGGACGACGCCGGGATAGGGGTAGGTTGAATCTACCCGCTTAACACGTCGTCCGGTTTCTTGTTGGCGCGAATGCCCCCGCGCATTTTTCCGCCCCGCCGCTTAACTGCTACGGATGGCGGGACCGGAAGGGCACGGCGACTTCCCGGCCGTCTCCCGTACCCCTTGCGGCCCGCGGTTGGTATCGTGCGGGCATGCCATTCTTCGCCGAACCGGGCTGGCTCCTCCTCCTGCCGCTGCCGCTTCTCGTCGCGGCACTCGTGGCACGACGCCGCCGGCCGGCGTTGCGCTACCCGTCGTTGACCCTCGTCCGCGGGTTACCGCGCGGCCGGGCGCGGGCGACCGTTTCCGGCCCGATCCTTCTCAAAACCCTTGCCACGCTTCTATTGATCGTCGCCGCCGCCGGCCCGCGCCGCCCCGACCTGGCCACACGGATACCGGCTCCGGGCGTGTCGATCGTGCTCGTCCTGGACGTGAGCGGCAGCATGGCGACCGCCGATTTCCCGCTCGCCGGCCGACCGGACGCAACCCGACTCGACGCGGCCCGGCAAGCCTACCGCCTGTTCGTCGAGGGCGGCCCGGTTCCCGACGGTCCGGCGTTCGCCGGCCGGCCCGACGACGCCATCGGCCTCGTCGTCTTCGCCGCCGTGCCGCGAACGGTATGTCCGGTCACACTCAATCATTCCGTGCTCTTGAAAGTGCTCGACGCGGAGACCCCCCGGACGGGACCGGACGCGGGCACCAACGTCGGCGACGCCCTGGCCGAAGCCGTCCTCCGACTCGACGGCACCGACGGCCGGCGCAGGGTCGTCGTGCTACTCAGTGACGGCGAACACAACGCCACCGGTGACGGGTCGGCGTCGCCGCTGAAACCGAAGCAGGCGGCCCAACTGGCGAAGTCCCTCGGCATCCCCGTCTACGCCATCGACTGCGGTGGTGAAGCGGAGAGTGCGACCGCCGACGAGCGCAAGCAGCGCGACGCCGGCCGCGAGACGCTCGAAGCGGTCGCACGGATGACCGGCGGGCAGTGGTTCGCGGCCGACAGCGCCGAAGACGTTCGCGCCGCCTGTCGAGAAATCGACGCCCTCGAACGACAGCCGCTCGACGCCTTCCGCTACCGCCGCTACCACAATTACGGCCGTTGGGTCGCCCTGGTTGCGGCAGTCGTCTGGTCGGTTGCGGTCGTGATCCTTTCCACCCGGTGGCGCGTCGCGCCGCTGTAACCATCGACCCCGGACTTTCTCCGATGGGCTTCTTGCACGGCTCGATCTTCGGGCGAATCGCCGACGCGACCGGCGCGTTCCTGGCCGGCGTGCAGGTGTACCACCCGAGCGGATTCGCCCTACTCGTCGTGCCCGTCGCGCTGGGACTGTTCGCCTGGCGGCAGCGCCGCCGGGGGGCACGGCGGCTCGACGCGGTCGGCGAACCGGTGGCCGTCTTCGCGCTGCGCACCCGCCCCAATCGCGGCCGGCGCGGTGGCGTCGCGTTAACCGTGCTCGCCTGGGTATTCCTGACCGTCGGCGTCGTCGGCCCGACCTGGGGCGTCGGCGAACCGGACGGCGTGGCCGTCGGCAGGGACGTGGTGCTCGTCCTCGACGTGAGCCGCAGTATGCTCGCCGCCGACGCCGCCGGCCCGGCCCGGTGGCGAGCCGCGGTGGACGGGGCACAAGGCCTCGTCGAATCGTTCCGCGGTCGTGGCCACCGCGTCGGCCTGATCGCGTTCGCCGCGCGGCCGAAACTGCTCGCGCCGCTGACGACCGACACCGACCACATTTTGACGCTGCTCGCCGAACTCGACGCCTCCCGCCCACCGCCCGATGTCCGCCCCGTCCCCGGCACATCCTCGGCGTCCGGCACGCGCATCGGCCTGGCCCTTCGCGCCGCAGTGTCGGCCCACGACCCGCGTTTCCCCGGAGCACAAGACGTCATTTTGCTGAGCGACGGCGACGACCCGGCCGACGACCGCGAATGGCTCACCGGCGTCTCGGCCGCGCGGCTGGCCCGCATCCCGGTCCACACCGTCGGGTTCGGCGACCCGGCCCACGATTCACCCGTCCTGATCGCCGGGCAACTCCTCGAAGCGACGAACGCCGCCGGGGTCCGCGACCCCGTGCAGACCCGCTTGCGCGAGGACGTGTTGACCGAAATCGCCAGCGCCACCGGCGGCCAGTACGACCCGGCACGCCAGGACCCGCCGCGACTGGCCGAGTTCTTTCGCACGCACGTCGAGCGTAACGCCACGCGGGAACTGACGGACGACGCGACGGCGCAACCGCGCGACCGGTCCGGGCCGTTCTTCGCGCTCGCCGCCGTTTGCCTGCTCGCGGCCTGGCTCGGGGCGCGGTAAACTCCCACGATGCGATCCACGGCACTCGTCACGCTCCTGGCCCTTCTCACGACCGGCTCCGGTCCGGTCCGCGAGTCCGATGATCTCGTGCGCGAAGGGAACGCGGCCGTACAAGTCGGCGACCTCGCCCGCGCGGCGCAGTGCTATGCCGACGCCGCGACCCGAACGACCGACCCCGGTTTAGTCGCGTTCAACCAGGGCGTGATCGCACTCCAACGGGGCCGCACCCGCGACGCCGAGTTGCACTTCCTCGCCGCCCTGGACGACCGGGACGCGCCCGCCGAACGCCGGGCGAACGCGAACTACAACCTCGGCCTTGCGCTCCTGCTCCGCGGCGGGTCGGCGGCAATTTATCGGGCGGCCGCGACGGCGAACGAGCGGTGTTTGGAAGCAACGCCGAACGCCGGAACGCTAACCAGTGATGCGTCCCACAATCTGGAAGTGGCGAAGCTCCTGTGGCGCGAGGCCCTGGAGCGCGAACGCAAAGTGACCCCGCCGTCCCCGGTCGAACCGCCGCCCGAGTCGGTTGCGCAGTCGCCGCCCGAATCGCCGTCGGACCCGGGCAGCACTTCTAAGCCCGACCCAGCGAACGCGGCCCGCGGGGCCGAGGGTCGGCCTGCGACCCCGACGACTCCGCCGCGGACGACGACTCAGACGACGGCCGGCAGGGGCACGCTGCCCGTGCTGCCCGACAGCGAACAGTACCCACCACTGTCACCCGAGGACGCGCGGGCACTGTTGCAACGGCACGCCGCGCGGCTGACCAAAGACCGCGCGGCCAGCGCCGAACTCCTCGCCGGGCCGGAGCGTCCCGACAACCGTGACTGGTAGTGCCTTCGTGATCGCGCTGTGCCTCGTCGCTCCGCCGGGCGTGGCCGACCTCGCGCCCCTCGACCGCCAGGCGCGCGATTTTTACGGCGCGATCGGCCCGGCCGTCGTCGTTCAGTGGCAGGCGGACGCGACGACGACAACCGTCGGTAGTGACATCGTGGTGTCACTCGTCGTCCGAAATGCGTTGAACTCGGACGAGTTGCAGCGACCGCCCCTGGAGCTGCCCGGCGACACGTTCCAAGTCCTGAACGCCGAGTCCCCGCCGCGACGACTGCCGGGCAATGCGGTCGCCTTCAACTTCCATCTCCGCCCCCGCCGGGCGGGCACGTTTCAACTGCCCGCGTTGCCATATGCCTACTACCGACCCGACCGCCCGGACGGCAAGCGCTTCCTCACCGCCTACGCCGACCCGTTGAGCCTCACCGTGCTCCCGGCCGTGCCGACGACGGGACCAGGACGAGTGCCGAGTCTTCCCGCCGAGATTCTCTCGCTACCGCAGGAAACGTGGGCAGATCGCGTGTCGGCTTGGGCCTGGCTCGTCCCGGTATGCGTGGTCTTTCCTTGTTTATTCGCAGCAAGTCGGATCATCGGCCGCCGCCGCGGCGCGCGGGCGAGTGAGTGCCATCCGGCACTCGCCCAGGCCCGCCGGCGACTCGCCGACGCCGGAGAAAGCGACGACCCGGTCGCCGCGATTCGCTCCGCACTCCACGACTATTTGACGGCCCGTCACGGCCTCCCCGGCGTCGCCCGAACGCCGCCCGAGATCGGAGCCGCGGTCCCGAGTACCCCGGCGATGGCGGCCGTCGTCGCCGTGTTGAACCGGTGCGACGCGACGCGGTTTTCCCCAGCCGGTGACGACGCACTGTCACTCGCACGGGCCGGCACCGACGCCGTGGAAGCCTGCGAGAAGGAGGCCGCTTGAAACTCGCACTGGTACTACTGGTCCTCGCCGCGGTGCCCCCGATCGCGTCGGCACAAGTCGCCGAGTCGTACCGAATGGGCGACGTGCCCGGTACGGTCGTCGCCTTTCGCGCCGGCCGCGACCGCGCCCCGACCAACGACGGGATGCGCCGCGGGCTGGCCGACGCCCGGACCGCCGTTGCTTACCCGCCCGGCCTCACGCCGCCCCCGCTCGACGGGCTTCGGCACACCGTCTCGGCGCTCGATCTGGTGTTTCTCAGTGCGGCCTCGGGGCTGGCCGTGTTCGCCGGTGGCGTCCTCCCCAAGCTCGGCTTCGTGCGACGCGGGTACGCCCTCGCGGTGACCGGCCTCGTGGGCTGGGCTGTCGTCGTGCTGCTCGCCGTCGCCATCGAAGTCGAGCGACGGGACGCCGAAGCGAAACCCGCGTTGGTCGTTGTCGAGGAGACCGCGTTACGTGCGGGCAACGGGCCGAACTACCCGGCGCGGTCGGCCGGCACACTCCCGCCGGGGGTCGAGTGCGTCTTGCTCCACCGCCGCGGCGGCTGGGTCCAAGTCGCACTGCACGACGGCACGCCGGGCGGTCTCGTCGGCTGGCTGCCGGAAGGGTGCGTGATTGTGGCCACTGCCGGGACTAGAATATCCCCATGAACGAGTTTTCTTTCCGCCTCGATCCCGTGCCCCCGTGGTCGTCCGGCGTCCTCGGCATGCCGGCGCTCGCCGCCCTCTCCGTTGCCCTCGTCGCGCTCACGGTGTGGAGCTACCGCGGCCACGCCCAGACCAGCCGCCGCCGGATTGTCGTCGTCCTCGCGCTCCGCCTGATCGCGCTCGTGGCGGCCCTGGCCACGACGCTCCGCCCCACCATCGGCGTTCAGGAGAACCCCAAGGTTCCGAGCGTTTTGCTCTTCGGCATCGATACGTCGCAGAGCATGACCGTGCCCGACGAGTTGAACGGGCAGACGCGGATCGACGCCGTCCGCAAAGTGCTCGAAGCCTGCGAGCCGACGCTGGAAGAGCTGCGTACCGCGCAAAACGTCAACGTCGTGGTGTACCGCTTCGGCGATTCGGCCTTCAACGACCGCGATTTCCTCTTCGACCGCGCGACCACGCAAGCGACCGACGCCCAGTCCGACTACGCCGCGTACCTGCGTAAAACTTTCGACCGCTGGCAGGCCGAGCCTTACGTCCGGGCGCACGTCGTCCTCGGCGACGGCACCGACAACGGCCCGGCGCGGCCCGAACCGGAAGCGGCCCGCTGGCGGCAAGCCGGGCGGCAGGTCCACACTGTTGCCGTCGGCTCGCAGGCGACCGACTCGGGGACGAAAGATGTCGCCCTGACGAGCATCAATGCCCTGTCCGGCAGTGCCGACGGCTCGGTGTTCATCAAGACCGACTTCACTCTGCGCGTGCTGGCCAACGCCCTCGGCTTCGTCGATGCCAAAGTGCCAGTCACGGTGTCGTTCGACACCAACGACGGTAAGGGGTACGTCGCCGTCCTGACCGAGTTGGTCGTGCTGGCCAAGGAACGCGATAACGTGCTCGAATTCAAGCTCAAGGCCCCCGACCGGCCGGGCGAGATTAAGGTCAAAGTCGAGGTGCCGTTCGAGGCGACCCCGGGCGACGTGGTCCGCGAGAACAACGCCATCGAGACGTACTTGACGGTGACCAAGGAAGGAATGCGCGTCCTCGTCGTCGGCCGGCGGAACTTCGAGCACAAGTTCCTGGTCAAGGCGCTGAGCGCCGACACGCGCGTCGATCTGTTCGAGGTCATCCGCCAGACGGAGGAGCCGGCCACGCCGGCCGAGCGCGAAGGGCTCGACTTCGACGTGCGGGCTTACGACGCGATTGTCATCGGTGACGTGTCCGCCCGGCAACTGACGACCATCGACCCCGGGCTGCCGGCGAAGATCCGCGACCAGGTCCTCACGAAGGGCGTCGGCCTGGTTTTCATCGGCGGGCACGCGACCTTCCTCGGCACCCCGGGCATCGCCACCGCGACCGGCTGGCGCGGAACGAAGGAAATCGAGGACATCCTTCCGGTGGACTTGACGCGACCCGCGGCGGTTCCGGAGACGATCTTCCGGGGCGACCGCGGCGTCCAGTACCTGCCGACCCCCCGTTATGCGGGGGATTACCTGAACCGGCTGGGCAACACGACGCCGGAAAGTCTCGACTTGTGGGGCAAGTTGAACGACCCGGCCAACCGCGTCCGCTTCACGGGGCTGAGCCGCATGGGCACGCCGAAGCCGAACGCGACCGTGTACGCCGTCGCTTCGGACGGCCCGCAAGCCGAGGCGTTGCCGCTCAAGCCGGGAGACGAGGGCCGGTTCGCCCCGCTGCTCGTCGGGCACCAGATCGGGGCGGGGAGTCGCGGCCGCGTGCTGGCGTTCGCGGCGATGGACACGCAAAACTGGCGGACGCTGGGCCAGCCGAAGGCGAACGACGGGTTGCAACTGCACGGGAAGTTCTGGCGGCAACTGGTCCGCTGGCTGGCCCACCAGGACGAAGAAACCGGCCGCGTTTACGCCCGCCCGGAGTTGCCGCGACTGCCCGTCGCCGGCCGGCAAACGATCCGCGTCGGCGTCCGACAACCGGGCGGGGCGGCGGCGGTCGAGCCGAAGCTGACGGTCAAGGTGCTCGCGCCGGGCGAGGCCGAGGCGACCGCGCCGGCCCGGCCCTACCTGCCCGACGCCGAGGGCGGGTTCAAGGTGCTGTACGAGCCGGCGGTGCCCGGCGAGTACACGATCAAAGTGACCGGCAGCGGCAAGGACGAGAAGGGGGCGGCAATCGAGGGCGAGGCGTCAGCCCGGTTCTTCGCCTTTGCCGTGGCGACCGACGAAATGCTCGTCAAATCCGCGAAGCCGGACGTGCTGCAGCGCATCGCCGCGGCCGGCGGCGGGCAGTTTCACCGGCTCGAAGACCTGCCGAAGTTCTTGAAGGAACTCGCCGACCAACCGCTCGACACGGTGAAGCCCCGGCCGCGCTTCTACCCCGACTGGCGGCGCGACCAGTCGCACGGCTTCCTGCCGACGTGGCTGACGCTGTTCGTCGTCATTCTGGGGTTCGAGTGGGGCCTGCGCCGCTACTGGGGCCTGGTGTAACGCTCCGCGGATACGAACGAAAAAGCCCCGGCGGACGCGATACGTCGGCCGGGGCTTAAGTTGCTTCACTGCGGATTACAGGCCGAGCGTTTTGCTCAGGTCTTTCGACAGTTGCTCGATGTCCGTCTTCATGCCTTCCCACTTGTCGGCCCCGGCCTCGCCGAGGTCCTTGAGCTTGCTACGGAGCTTCGACCGGAGGTCTTTGGCCTTTTCGACCTTCTCGTCGAGGGCTTTTTTGGCCTCGCCGGAGGCGGTCTTTTGCCCCTCTTCGAGGCGAGCGATTTCTTTGTCGGCCTTGCCGAGGGTCGTGTCAACGGGGCCTTGGAACGCCTTTTTGGCCGCAGCGGCGACTTCCTTGGCTTTGTCCGCAACGGCCGTGCCGGCGTCCTTGAGAGCGTCCTTGGCGTCGCGGAGTTTGTCCTTCACGGTGTCCTTGCCGTCGCGGCCGGCCTCGTCCATTTTGCGACCGGCGTCCTTGGCCGCGCTGTTCGCGTCCCGAGCCGCGTCCTTGGCCGCGTCGTTCACGTCGCGGGCAGCGTCCTTGGCCACGTCTTTCGCGTCGCGGGCGACATCCTTCGCCTTTTCGGTCGTGGTCTTCTCGCACCCGACTATTGCGGTCGCGCTCAGGGCCAGGGCGAATGCCACAGTTTTGAATGTCATCGTCACGATCATTTCTCCAGGGCAAGGGTAGCGGGCGTAGGAGAAGGCCGACCGCAGGGCTAAGCGTCCGGGGTCTGGGCGTCGTTCATCGCTTTGGTGAACGCGGTCACGATTTTTTGCAGCGTTTCCTGCTGATCGACTTTGTGCACCTCGTGCATCGCCCCGGCGATGTGCTGCGCGAGGTCCGCCAGGAGGATTCCCCACTGGGCGTGGTCCGCGAAGACCGAAGCCGAAATGCTGCACTGCAAGTGCTTGTCGATGACCCAGCCGCGGATGACTTCGATCGCCTCTGCGGCCTTCTCCACGTCGTCCGGCATATGCAGTTGCCGTACCAAAGGTTCGTCCACGGTCATCTCCTCCGTCATTGCCAGGGGAATGGGTTGTTCGGGTCGTGCCGGTCGAAAAAGAATGACCACCCACGGCTCAATGCCGCGCAGCGGGTTGCGCGGTCACACGGCTTTTTCGATCCAGCCGCCGCCGAGCACGCGCTTTCCGGCGTAAAAGGCGACCGCCTGACCCGGCGTGACCGCGGACTGCGGTTCGGCGAAGCGGACCGTCGCCCCGCCGTCCGGAGTCGCGGTCAGCGTACACGGGGTCGCGGCGTGCTTGTAGCGAATCTTTACGGAACACTCCAACGGCCCGGCCGGCACGTCGATCAGCCAGTTGATGCGCGACGCCACCAACCCGCCGGCGAGTAAGTCGTCGCTGTCGCCGACGACCACGTCGAGTGAGTCGGCGACGATTTCCAACACGAAGCGCTTCTTACCGCCACCGACGCCCAGGCCCTTACGCTGGCCGACGGTAAAGCGGTCGATGCCGTCGTGCTCGGCCAGGACGGTGCCGTCGCGTTCGCGGACCACCCCGGCGAGTCGGGCTTCGGGCCGGCGGGCGCGGACCACGTCCGTGTGGTTGCCGCTGGGCACGAAGCAAATCTCGACGCTGTCCGGCTTCTCGGCGACGCTCTGCAGCCCGGCGACGCGGGCGAGTTCGCGCACGGCCGACTTGCTCAACCCTCCGATGGGAAAGAGCAAGTGCTGCAAGACCTCGCGCTTGATACCGTGGAGGACGTAGGACTGGTCCTTGTCGCCGTCGTGCCCGCGGTGCAACTCGACCTCGTTCGTCGCCGGATTGCGTAATGCCTGGGCGTAGTGGCCGGTGGCGATGAAGTCCGCGCCGAGCTTTTGGCCGAACGCCCAGAGCTGGCCGAACTTGAGCCAGTTGTTGCACACCACGCAGGGGTTCGGCGTGCGGCCCTTCAGGTACTCGTCGGCGAAGTAGTCGATGATCTTGTCGAACTCGGCTTCGAAGTCGAGCGCGTAGAACGGGATGTCGAGCCGGTCGGCGACCCGGCGGGCGTCCCCGGCGTCGATGGCCGAGCAACAGCCCTTTTTGCTCTCGCGGCGGGCGTCCGGGGCGTCGCCGGTGACGCCGGTGCGCATGAACAGGCCGATCACGTCGTAGTCCTGCTCCTTGAGCAAGACCGCCGCGACGGAACTATCCACCCCACCACTCATCGCCAACACCACGCGCCCCGGCATCGCTGGAACTCCTCCCCGTCGCATTTCACAACGGTCATTGTACGGAGAGGTCTCGCGGCGGGCGGTTCACTCTTCCACCGGGTCGGCCGGTAACGTCCAGTCGATCGGCGGCCGGCCGAACGTCGCTAACGCGTCGTTGACCTTCGAGAACGGCTTCGAGCCGAAGAAGCCGGTGTGGGCCGACAGCGGCGAGGGGTGCGGCGACTGCAACACGGCGTGCCGGGTGCCGTCGATCAGGCTCGTTTTCTTCTGGGCGTAGGCCCCCCACAACACGAAGACGACCGGCGAGGGGCCGGCGTTCACGGCCGCGAGCGCTGCGTCCGTGAACGTCTCCCACCCCTTGCCGGCGTGCGACGCCGGCTTGCCGGATCGCACCGTCAACACCGCGTTCAACAGCAGAACCCCCTGCTTGGCCCACGACAGGAGGTAGCCGTGCTTCGCGGGGGGAATGGCGAGGTCGTTGGTCAACTCCTGGTAGATGTTGCGGAGCGACGCCGGCAGCCGCACGCCGGGCCGCACCGAGAAGCACAGGCCGTGGCCCTGGCCGGGGGTGGGGTACGGGTCTTGCCCCAGAATCACGACGCGCACGGCGTCCGGCGGGGTTGCCTGGAAGGCGTTGAACGTGTCCGGGGCGGGCGGGAAGATTTCTTCCGCTTGCCGCTCTTGCTCGACGAAGGCTTGCAACTTGGCGAAATACGGCTTGGCGAACTCGGCACCGCCGGCCGGCAGCCACGACGCGGGGAAGCCGGCCGGCGGGACGACTTCGGCGGCCGGCGGGGGGTCGGCGTCGTCGAACAGGCTGGACTGGGCGGGACTCTTCTTCGCCATACACGGTTCTCGGCGGGGGCCGTTGCGGGTGGGTCGGTTCGGGGTATCATAAGCGTTATGTCAACCGCACTCCCGCTCGTGTCCCTCGAAACCCTCGGCGAGCCGGCGACCCCGCCGACCGCACCCTTGCGCGACGGCAAGCCGGCGATCCTCGACCAGCCTCTCGACGCGCTCAAAGCCTGGCTCGCCGAGCGCGGCCAGCCGCCGATGCGGGCGAAGCAAATTCGCCGCTGGATTCTCGCCGCCCGGGCCACGTCGTTCGACGAAATGTCGGACCTGCCGAAGGCGTTGCGCACTCAGTTGCACGAGGCGTTCACACTTTTCAGCATGGCGGTCGAGAAGCACCTGACCTCGCGGGACGACACGCACAAGTTCCTCCTCCGCCTGCACGACGGCCACATGATCGAGTGCGTGCTGATCCAGGAAGAAGGCCGGGCGACGGCGTGCATCAGTACGCAAGTCGGCTGCGCGATGGGCTGCGTCTTCTGCGCGAGTGGCCTGAACGGCGTCGCCCGCAACCTCACGGCCGGCGAGATCGTCGAGCAACTCGTGCGGCTGCGCAACCTGACCGTGCCGCCGGACGCCCCCGAGAAAATCGGCATGGCGGGCAAGCTGGCCAACCGGCTGACCAACGTCGTCGTCATGGGCATGGGCGAGCCGCTGGCCAACCTCGACAACCTGCTCGACGCCCTGGGCGTGGCCGGGGACAAGGACGGCCTCGGCATCGGCCAGCGGCACATCACCATTTCGACCGTCGGCCTGCCGGCGAAGATTCGCCGGCTCGCGGCGGCCGGTAAGCAGTACCACCTCGCCGTCTCGCTGCACGCCCCGAACGACGCCCTGCGGACCCGCATCGTGCCGACGAACTCGAACACCGGCGTCCACGCGATCATGAACGCCGCGGACGACTTCTTCCGCATCACCGGCCGCCAGGTCACTTACGAGTACGTCGTGTTGGGCGGCGAGAACGACCAACCGGTCCACGCCAAGCAACTCGCCGGGCTGTTGCGCGGCCGCAAGGCTCACGTCAATCTCATCCCCTGGAACGATGTTGAAGGACTGGTCCACCGCCGGCCCAAAGACATCGACTTGACCGCGTTCATCGAGGACTTGCGCCGCGGCGGGGTCAGCGTCACCGTGCGGCAGCGCAAGGGGTCCGAGATCGACGCGGCGTGCGGGCAACTCCGCCGCGAAGCCGAAGCGGCCGGCCCGCCGCCCGCGTAGTACAATTGCCGAGCGTCGGCCCCCGCCCTCCAACGACCCCGAGTCGCATGGCAACCGGCCAAACCAGCGCGCTAATGGCCCTGCGGGACCCGGACATCCGGCTCATGCTCCGGGTCCGCGCCGACGACCGCGAGGCGTTCGCCGAACTCGTCGGCCGCTACCAGCACCGGCTCGTCGGGGTCATGCACCACCTCGTCGGCCGCCGGGACGAGGCCGAAGACTTGGCGCAGGAAGTTTTTCTGCGGGTCTTCCGCAACCGGCACAAGTACACGCCCCAGGCCAAGTTCGCCACCTGGCTGTTCACGATCGCCAACAACCTCGCGCTGAACTCGATCCGCGACCGCAAGCGCCGCCCGGCCGTGCCACTGGAGATCGGCGACCCGGCCGCGAGCGGGCCGGTGCGGACGCACGACCTCGGCGAGAACCGCGACCCCGCACCGCCGCACAAGGTCCAGCAGGACGAACTCGCCGCCGTGGTCCGGCAAGCCCTCGACGAATTGAACGAGCGGCAGCGCATGGCCGTGGTGTTGAACAAGTTCGAGGACATGAACTACGCCGAGATCGCGGAGGTCATGGACCTGACGACCAAGGCGGTGAAATCGCTGCTGAGCCGCGCGCGGGCGAAGCTGCGGCAGAGCCTTCAGGCGTACATCTACATGGACGGCCCGCCGCCCGCCTTCTCCGTGGACCCGGCCGACGATTCCCCGGACGAGCCGGACTAGGAGCGACGACGTGCCCGTACCCGACGCGCCTTTGGGCGACGACGACCTGACCGCCTACCTCGACGGAGAACTCGACGGGGAAGCCGCGCGCGCCGTCGAAGCGAAGCTGGCCAACAATCTCGACGCCCGCCGCCAGGCCGAGGGTTTGAAGAAGGCCTTCGACCTGCTCGATTATCTGCCGAAACCGGAGCCGTCCGCCGACTTCGCCACGCGGACGATCACCCGGCTCCTGCCGGCCGTGGTCGCTCCCACATCCCACGCCGCTTCGTCCGCGGCATTGGCCGTGCCCGTGACGACCTCCGGGTCTGCGGCCACGACGGCGTTCGGCACGGCAGACACGGCACATCGTCCGGCGCTCAAGTGGATGATCTGGGCCGTCGCCGGAATCATCGCGTTCGGGGTCGGTTCCGCCGGTCACCGCCTGTCCTCGTCGTCCGCCAACCGGGATGCGAAGGAACCGGAGGATTTGGCGAAGGACTCGCGCGTGCTGGCGCACCTCCCGCTCTACCTCGGCGTGGACGACCTCGATTTCGCCAAGGCCCTCGACGCCACCGACCTGTTTGAACCGGAGATGGCCGCGCCGCCGTCGGCCAAACCGGAGGGGACCGACGCCGGATCGATTCCGTCCGACAAACTCATCGAACTCTTTCGCAGTTATCCCGTTGCAAGGCGGCAGCAACTCCGCAAGCTCGACGAGGACTGGCACAACCTGCCCGCCGCCGATCAAGTCCGGTTGCGGCCGGTTCTGGAGAACTACGCGCTCTGGCTCGACCGCCTGCCGGACGGCGACCGGCGCGACGTGTTGGCAGCATCGACGCCGGCGGCCCGGCTGGATGCGGTCAGGGAACTGTACCACAAGCGCTGGCGCGAGAGCCTGCCCGTGCCGATCCGCGACAAACTCGCCAGCGTGGCGGGCGTCGAAGAACGGGTCGAACTTCTGAACGCCTGGAAAGTGGCGGACAAGGCGCGGCGGGACGAGTGGCACGTCGCCCGCCGGCAGTGGCCGACGCTGTTCGGGTCCGAAGGACGAGCGCCTTGGCCGTTCGCCGAACCGGGCGTGGCCGCGCAGGTCGATGAGTACGTTAAGACCGCGTTCAAAGTGGACCTCGCGGTCGCCATCTCGCCGAAGAACGATTTGCCCCTCGCCGCCCGCTTGACGCGGCCCGAGTTCAATGCGTTGAAGTCGGCCCGGGACTCGGCGGGGAAGGACGGGAACTGGTTCGTCTACGGCGTCGCCGTCTACCGTCTGGCCCAGCAGCGGCCGTACCTGCCCGAACCTCAGCCCGGCAAGCCGCTCGTCGTCAGCCCCGTCACTCTGCCCCCCGACCTGCCGCCCCGACTCCTGCGCCAGATTCCGAAAAGTGGCGACGGGGCGAGCCGCGGCAAGTGGCCCGAGTTCGCCCTCGACGTGGCCCGTAAGTGTGTGGCGGAGAAGGTTCCCGTGCCCGAATCGTTCGGCCCGTGCCGCCCGGCCGACTTTACCGATCCGGTCCGAAACTTCCTAACGACCGTATTGCTGCCCCGGCTCACGGACGCCGAGCGGGAGGCGTTGAAAAAACTCGAAGGCAAGTGGCCGGAATACCCGCAGCAAGTCCTCAAACTGGCGGCTTTGCCGAAGTACGATTTCGCCGTGCCGACGGTCACGCTACCCGGCACTCCCAGCCTGTGGGCCAAATACTACGGGGTCACGCCGCCCAAAGAGTGACGGCGGATAACCGCTGCACGTCGCAGGCTTTCCAACTTTTCGTCTCCGCCTCACGTGATTCTCGTTACGGGTGATTGATTCCCCGGCCACCAGCATGGATACTGTGGCAACGTCCGGAAATCGGGCGCAGTCTCGAAACCCCCACGACTGACGGAGTGCTGACCGATGACGAAGTTCTTGCGGAGCGCGGCCCTGATGGCAATCCTGGCCGGCGGCACGACCGGCCTGCTGACGGTCACGACCAACGACACGTTCGCCCAAGAAAAGGGCACCAAAGACACGCCGAAGAAGGGCGAGAAAGACGCGCCCAAGAAGGGCGACAAGGCCGAGAAGGACGACAAGGACACGCCCAAGAAGGGCGAGAAGGCCGAGCCGAAAAAGGCCGAGAAAGCCGGCAAGTTCGTTGTCCACGAGGGCAAGGACAAGATGTTCCGCTTCTCGATTTACGACGGCGAAGGCAAGTTCCTCGCCAACTCCGGCGCGAACAAGTTTGCGACCGAAGAAGAAGCCACCAAAGGCGTTGCGGCGTTCAAAGCCGTCGTGAAAGACGCGAAGATTGAAGCGACCAAGGATTAGGCCGTGTTGATTGGAACTGCGAACTCTGGTAAAGCCCCGGCCGGACACTGGGCAACCGGGGGGAGCAGGATGCGTCGCCACGAGATCTCCGACGA
>JAYTSV010000076.1:0-7374 GCA_043745465.1 Fimbriiglobus sp. | reverse complement strand
TCGACCTGCGTGAACATGTCGAAGATGCGGGGCAGTTGGTCGGCGGCGATGCCGATGCCGGTGTCCCGCACCCGGATCACGGCCTCCGGACGCTGACGCTCCCGGCTCTCCACTTCGACCGTGAGCGAAATGCGACCGCCCTTGTCGGTGAACTTGCAGGCGTTGTTCAAGAGGTTGCCCAGCACCTGAGCCAGCCGGGTCGGGTCGGCGTTCAGGTAGATCGACTTCGGCGGCAGCGTGACGGTCAGGTCGTGACCCATGCTCTGGTACAGGGAACGGGCCGCTTCGACGGCGTGGTGGACGGACGACGCCAGTTCGACCTGCTCCCGGCGGAGTTCGATCTTGCCCCGGCTGATGCGGCTGACGTCGAGGAGATCGTCCACCAGTCGCACCATCTGGCCGACCTGGCGCTCCATCATCTCCGACGCCTTTCGGACGGCCGCCCCGTCGCCCTCCGAAAGGCGGAGGACTTGCGCGGCGTTTCGGATGGGAGCGAGGGGGTTCCGGAGTTCGTGGGCGAGCATCGCCAGGAACTCGTTCTTGCGGGAGTCGGCCTCCGCCAGAGCGGCGGCGTGCTGCCGCTGCGTGTCGTCGAAACGCACCTGCGCGCTGATGTCCCGGAAACAGCAAACCACGCCGTGGCCGCCCTCCGGGAGCGGGATGCGGTCGATCTGCCACTCGTAATACTCGGTCACCCCGCGGTCCAGACGCTGCTCGACGCGCTCGGGGGTGACGTACGGCTCGCCGGTCTCGAGCGTGTGGCGGAACCGTCGGACGACTTCATCCGCGTAGTCCGTCGTCCACAAGACGTGGATGACCTCATCGAAATCCCGGCCGATCAACTCCGGGAACTCGCCGAAGACCGGTCGCGCGACCCGGTTCACCAGCCGGATGCGGAAGTCCGCGTCCACCAGGTACATGCCGACGGGGGGGCGTCGAAGAGCGTCTCGAACTGGGTCCGGCTCGCGAGCAGCGCCGCCTCCTCGCGCTTCATCGCGTCCACATCGACCAGCACCACGACCACGCCGTCGATCTTGTTCTCCAGGGTCCGGTACGGGCGCAGCCGCATCGAGTACCAGCGGCCGTGCTTGTCCCGAACCTCGCACTCCTTGACGCTCATCGTGTCGAGCACGTCCGTGAGGAGCGGCTCCAGGTCGGGCAGGCCGTCGAGGTGGAGCTTGATGTCGCCCAGCGACCGGCCGACGTCGGCGGGAACCAATTTGAGCAGCTTTTCGGCCGCCGGCGTGAACCGCCGGACGCGGAGGTCCGGCCCCAGCATGACAATGGGCATCTGGACGCTGGCGAGCAGGTTCACCAGGTCGTTGTTGAGCCGGTTCGCTTCCTGGTTGCGGTTGTTCAGCTCGTCGTTGACGGTGGCGAGTTCCTCGTTGCTCGATTGGATCTCTTCCTTCGAGGTTTCGAGTTCTTCGTTCGTGCTTTGCAGTTCCTCGTTCGCCGACTGGACCTCCTCGTTCGCCGATTGAAGTTCCTCGTTCGCGGCCTCCTGCTGCTCGATCACCGATTGCAGATACTCTTGGGTCGCGGCCAGCTCCTGGGCCATGTGCGTGTCGTCGGGGTCGGGCGGGCGGTCCTCGCGCGGCGGCGCGGACACGCCCCGCGGGGCGGGATGGCTGCCGTCGTCGAACAGGATCAGGAAGCCACCGTCTTTCGCCCCGCCGTGTCCCTTGAGCGGGATCACCTCGACGGCGACCTCGCGGTAGCCGCCGTTCGACTTGACGCGCAAGCCCTCCTCCCACACCGGGGCGTTCTCCTTGCCGGCCCGCTGCACGGCCGCGCGGACGGCGACGAGCAGCCCCTCGCGGAGCATCTTCAGCAGGCTCAGACTCGCCTTGCCCGGGGCCGGCGCGAGGTACGCGCCGGTGTCGCCGCGGTATTGCAGGATCTCCAGGTCGGCCGAGACGAGTACGCCGGGCGGGGCGAACCTGGTCAGCAGGATGCGGTCCGCCTCGCGGGGCAGGTCCGCCGCGTCGCCCGACCGCGCTGTGACCGGTACGAACGGCGTGCGGGGTGCCGCGCCGGGTTGCAGCGGGAAGTGGCCGTTCCCCGGACCCGAACCCGCCTTCTTGGCGTAAATCTTGTGCCGGGCGTCCTCGGCGTCGAACAGGTTGCGGTAGCTGCCGATCGTCTCCGAGCCACCCAGCCACAGGCAGCCCGCCGGCTTCAGGGCGTAGTGCAGTGTCGGCATGATCCGCTGTTGCAGGACCGGCTCCATGTAAATGAGCAGGTTGCGGCACGAGATCAGGTCGATGCGCGAGAAAGGCGGGTCGGTGAGCACGTTGTGCCGCGAGAACACGCAGAGGTCGCGGATCGACTTCGCGATCCGGTAGTGGCCGTCCACCACGGAGAAGAACCGCCGCAGCCGCTCCGGCGACACGTCCTGCTCGATGTCTTTGGGGTAAACGCCCGCGCGGGCCTTCTCGATGCCCGCCGCGTTCAAGTCGCTGGCGAAGAGTTGCAGTGGCACCTGGCTGCCCGCGGCTTCGGCGGCCTCCGCGAACGCCATCGCCAGGGAGTACGCCTCCTGGCCGGTCGAGCAGCCGAGCGTCCAGAACCGCACCGGGTCGTGGCGGGACCGGTCCTTGAGCAGGCGGGGGAACACCTGGCCCTTCAGCACCTCGAACGACTCCTTGTCGCGGAAGAAGCTGGTCACGCTGATCAGGATGTCCTGGTAGAGCGCGTCCACTTCCACCGGCGTTTCCCGCAGGAACTGCACGTACTCGGGAAGCGTCTCCAGCTTCTGGAAGACCATGCGGCGGGTGACGCGGCGGTACAGGGTGTTGAACTTGTAGCCGGTAAAATCCACACCGGTGGCGTGTTTGAGCAGTTTCACGACCTGGTCGAGTTTCGGCTTGCCGTCTGTCTCGAGGGCCTCGGCCTCAGGCACCGCGTACGGGTGGCGGCCGATGCGGCCGATCTCGCGGGCGATCTCGGCGGGGGGCAGCACGAAGTCCACGCACCCCGACGCGATGGCGCTGTGCGGCATCCCCTCGTGTTGGGCCGTCGCGTCCTGGGCGAACGTGATGCCGCCCTCCCCCTTGATCGCTTCGAGGCCGATGGTGCCGTCCGTGGCCGTGCCGGACAGGACCACGCCGATGGCCCGGTGCCGCTGCTCGTCGGCGAGCGAGCGGAAGAATTGATCGACCGGGTGGGGGGCCTTGCGGTCCTCGCGCGGCAGCAATTTCAGCTTCCCCCCGGCGATGACCATGCTCCGATCCGGCGGGATGACGTAGACGTGGTTCGGCTCGACCGTCGGCTCGTCCCGGACCTCCAGGACCGGCATCTTCGTCGTCCGCGACTGGATTTCCTTCAGTGCGCTCGGGTGCGACGGGGCGAGGTGCTGCACCAGGACGAAGGCCATGCCGGTATCGACCGGCAGCGACTTGAGCAGTTGCGTGAACGCTTCAAGCCCGCCGGCCGAGGCCCCGACCCCGACGACCGAGAACGACACGCCTTCGTCCGGCTCGTCGAACATGTCTGCGGCCTCGTCCACTTTCGTGGGCGATCCTGGGAGTTGATCAGCGTTGTTCGTACTCATGGAGACTCACGGCTGCTAACTTTTTATCGAGGCCGGGCATCGACAAACCCGTGAGAGACGCGGTCATCGTACCAAAACGTCCCCGTGACGGATATGATCAGCGGCTGCGCGAGGTGAGTCGCGGATCAGCGAGGTGCCGATCACTTAGGAATGAGCAAACTGCCCGCGTGCGTCGGCAACGCCGCCCCAAAGCCTACGCGGTCGAATCTGCCAGTAGCTCCGGACCCTCGACGGACTGAGTGGCGCATCGGGAGGGCCGGCACATGCTCGGCTACCCCCACGACCGGCTCGTCGGCAAGGAACTGTGGGAGATCGGCCTGTTCGCGGACACCGGGGCCAACAAGGCGGCCTTCGCCACCCTGCAGGCGCGGGGTTACATCCGCTACGACGACCTGCCGCTGCGGACGGACGACGGCCGCCGCATCGAGGTCGAGTTCGTCAGCAACGCCTACGAGGTCGGCGACGCCCGCGTCATCCAGTGCAACGTCCGCGACGCGACCGACCGCAAGCGGGCCGAGGACGCACTGCGGGTGGTCCACGCCGACCTCGAGGTGCGCGTCGCCGAGCGCACGGCCGAACTGGCCGCCGTCAACGCGACCTCGAAGGGAGAGATCGCCCGCCGGGAGGTCGCCGAGGCCGGGCGGCGCGAGTTGCAACTGCAACTGACGACCGTCCAGGAGGACGAGCGGCGGCGGATCGCCCGCGAGCTGCACGACCAGATGGGCCAGCACCTCACGGCGCTCGGGCTGGGCCTGAAGTTCGTCGAGGACGGCACCCCCGAACCGTCGCCCGCGCGCGACCGGCTGCAGCACGTCCGGGCGATGACCGACCGGATCGGCCGCGAGGTCCACCACCTCGCGCTCGAGTTGCGGCCTTCCTCGGCTCCGGGCCGCAGGCCGGGCGGGTGCCGCCCGCGGTCGAGACGGCGCTCGACCGGGTGGCCCAGGAGGCGCTGACCAACGTCCTCAAGCACGCCGGGGCCACGCGGGTCAGCATCGTCCTCCAGCGGTCGGACGGGCTGGTCACCGCAGTCGTCGAGGACGACGGCGTCGGGTTCGAGTCCGACCGGCTCGGCGGCCGGCGGCGTCTACCTCGACCCCGGCATGGCAGGCAAGGTGCTCGGCGGTTTCGTCCGGCAGGCCGCGGCCGACGGGGCGGCCGGCGCGGAGTTGAGCGCGCGAGGCCGAGGTCGCCAAGCAGACCGCCGCCGGCCACAGCAACCAGGAGATCGCCGCGCGGCTCGAATTGAGCGTCAAGACAGTGGAGACGTACCGCGCCCGCGCGATGGAGAAGCTCGGGCTGCGCGGCCGGGCCGACCTCGTCCGCTACGCCGTCCAGCAGGGCTGGCTCCAGGGCGGCTGACGGCCCGCAAGCCCCCCGCGGCGTCGGGCATTCCCCGACAGGCCTTGCCGCGTCCGGGCCGTGCCGCTCGGCCTGTCGTTCGACCCAACGGCCGGTATGATGCGCGTGGCTCCGGTATCGGCCGTGGCCGACGCGCTGCGCCGGTGTGCCGAACGGTTGACGTGGCCGACGCCTCGCCGTGCCGACCGATCACTCGCTCGAAAGTGAACGCATGCCGACTCCCACACCGCCCGCCAAACTCGCCGCGACGCCCGGCCGCTTCGAGATCGCCGTCGCCGTGCTAGCGGTGGCAAGCATCGGGCTACACCTCGTCCTGCGGTTTCTAGTGCCATCGACGACTCCGACCCTCTGGAACGTGCCACTCTTTGTCGCGCTGACGCTCGGTGGCGTGCCGCTGGTCCTCGGGCTGCTGCGGTCGCTGGCCCGCGCCGAGTTCGGCTCGGACCTGCTGGCCGGCGTGTCGATCGTCGCGTCGGTGCTGCTCGGCGAGTACCTCGCCGGGACGCTCGTCGTGCTCATGCTCTCCGGCGGCCAGGCGCTCGAAGCCTTCGCCGTCCGCCGGGCGTCGGCGGTGCTGGCCGCGCTGGCCGGCCGGCTGCCGTCGGTGGCCCACCGCCGCCTCGCCGGAGTGCTGGCCGACGTGCCTCTCGACGCGGTCGCCGTCGGGGACGACCTGGTGATCTACCCGCACGAGATCTGCCCGGCCGACGGTACTGTGACCGAGGGCCACGGGTCGATGAACGAGGCCTACCTGACGGGCGAACCCTACGAGGTGTCGAAGGCCCCCGGCGCGGCCGTCATCTCCGGGGCGGTGAACGGGGCGGCGGCCCTGACCGTCCGCGTGGACCGCCTGCCGACCGACTCGCGGTACGCCAAGGTCATGCGGGTCATGCGGGACGCCGAGCAGCGCCGCCCGCGCCTCCGCCGCCTGGGGGACCAACTCGGCGCGGTCTACACCCCGGTCGCCGTGGGCGTGGCCCTGACGGCGTGGGCCGTCAGCGGCGACCCCCACCGGTTCCTCGCCGTCGTCGTCGTGGCCACCCCGTGCCCGCTGCTGATCGCGATTCCCGTCGCGCTCATCGGGGCGGTGTCGCTGGCGGCGCGGCGGGGCATCATCATCAAGGACCCGGCGGTGCTCGAGCGCCTCGGCACGTGTACCGTCGCCATCTTCGACAAGACCGGCACGCTGACCTACGGCACGCCGTCGCTGGCCGACCTGGTCGTCGCCCCCGGGTTCGACCGGGTCGACGTACTCACCCTCGTGGCCAGCCTCGAACGGTACTCGAAGCACCCCCTGGCCGGCGCGGTCCTCGCCGCCGCGGCCGCGGCCGGACTGCCGACGCTGACCGCCAGCGAGGTCGGCGAGAAGCCGGGACAAGGGCTGACCGGCGTCGTCGGTGGCCGCACCGTCCGCGTCACGAGCCGCGGCAAACTCCAACTCTCCGACCCCGCCGTCGTCGCCGCGTTGCCGCCCGAGGTCGGCGGCATGGAGTGCGTCGCGCTGGTGGGCGGCCAACTGGCCGGGACGTTCCGCTTCCGCGACCAGGCGCGGGCCGGCGGCAAGTCGTTCATCGAGCACCTGGGCCGCAAGCACCAGTTCGACCGCGTCCTGCTCGTCTCCGGGGACCGCGCGTCGGAGTCCGAGTTTCTGGCAGCCCAGGTCGGCATCACCGAGGTGTTCGCCGGCCAGACGCCAGAGCAGAAGCTCGCCCTCGTGCGGCATGAGACGGCCGCGGCGGACACGGTGTTCCTGGGCGACGGCATCAACGACGCCCCGGCGCTGACCGCCGCGACGGTGGGCGTCGCCTTCGGCCAGAACAGCGACATCACGGCCGAGGCGGCGGGGGCGGTGATCCTCGACGCCACCCTCCGCAAAGTGGACGAACTGCTGCACATCGGCCGCCGCCTCCGCGCGATCGCCTTGCAAAGCGCCGTCGGCGGCATGGCCCTGAGCCTGCTCGGCATGGCCGTCGCTGCGGCCGGCTACCTGCCGCCGGTGGCCGGGGCCGTGTTCCAGGAAGTGATCGACGTGCTGGCCGTCCTGAACGCCCTGCGGATGGCCTTCCCGCCGAAGTCGCTCACCGACTACTGACCCGCCCGGACACCCTTGGGCCTCGACCATGCCGAACGGCGCGCAAGTGTACCGAATCCGCGGCCTCGACTGCGCCGAAGAGGTCGCTTCCCTGAAGCGCGAACTCGGCGCTCTCGTCGGCGGGGACGGTAACCTCGGGTTCGACATCCTCAACGGCAAGCTGACGGTGGCGGCGGGCGTGCCAGCCACACCGGGTGAGGTCCGCGCCGCGGTCGCCCGCGCGGGGATGCGAGCCGAGCCGTGGCAGGACAACAACGCTGCGCCCGCCGACGGGGGGTTCTGGGAGCGGAACCGCCGGACGGCCCTCACCGCCGCGAGCGGCGGGCTGCTCCTGGCCGCCGCGGGGGTCCACGCCGCCCTCTCG
>JAYTSV010000075.1:0-27973 GCA_043745465.1 Fimbriiglobus sp. | reverse complement strand
GACGCCGCCGCGAGCACCTCGACGGCCGCTTACGCCGCCCCGGCCGTTGCCGAGTGCGCCGCCCCGGCCAAGATGGGCCTGTGTGCCCGCATGAAGGGCCTGTTCTCCCGCAAGAGCAGCTGCGGCGGCTGCAACTAAGCTCGCCCCGCGACTCCGCTAACCCCGAAGCCCCCCGGCCCAAAACCGGGGGGCTTCTTCGTAGGACCGCCGGGTCAGTACCCCGAGTCCGGGGCGTAGTTCTCGTAGCGCATGTACTGCTTCAGGTAGCGCAGCGTCATCTCGCCGGTCGGGCCGTTGCGCTGCTTGCCGATGATGATCTCGAGCACGTCGTCCTCCGTGCCGCCGTCGAACTTGCCGGGGCGGTGCAGCAGCATCACCGTGTCGGCGTCTTGCTCGATCGATCCCGACTCGCGCAAGTCGCTCGTCCGCGGCTTGTGGTCCTGCCGCTCCTCGCTACTGCGGTTCACCTGCGCCAACGCCACCACCGGCACCAACAACTCTTTCGCCAGGAACTTCAGCCGGCGGCTGATCTGGGCGACTTGCTCCTGCCGGGGGTCGCGGCGGTTCTCCGGCTCGATGAGTTGCAGGTAGTCGATGACCACGAGCTTGATGCCGTGGCGCAGCTTCAGGCGGCGCGAGTTGGCCGAGATGCGCAGCATCGTCTGCGCCGGCGAGTCGTCGATGAACAGCTTCACGAAGCCGTCGCGGGCGTTGCCGCGCAGCTGGTCGCCGGCCGTCATCAATTTTTGGATCTCGTCGGAGTTCATCATCCCCTTGCGGAGCCGGTGGCTATCGACGCGGCCCTGGCAGCACAGCAAGCGCTCGGCGAGTTCGAGCCGGGACATTTCGAGCGACACGAAGAAGACCGGCTGGCGCTCCTCAATAATGATGTGCCGGACGATGTTGAGCGCGAACGCCGTTTTGCCGACGCCCGGCCGCGCGGCCATGATGACGAGTTCGCTGTTGTGCAGGCCCGCCGTCATGTTGTCGAGGTCGGTGTACCCGGTGCCCAACCCGGTGACGTTCAGGTGCGACTTGCCGGCGCGCTCGTCAATGCGGGTGAACGTGTCGCGCAGGGTCGTTTCGAGCGTGAACGTCTCGCCAGTCGTGCCCTTCTCGGCGATTTCGAGCACCTTGCGCTCGGCCATGCCGATGAGTTCGTCGGCGCTCGTGACCCCGTCGTAGGCGTCGCGCAGCAGTTCCGTACTCGTGTGGATCAGGTTGCGGATCAGCGCCTTCTCGCGGACGATGCGGGCGTAGTACTCGGCGTTGGCGGCGGTCGGCGCGGCGTCCCAGAGTTCGCCGATGTACGACGCCCCGCCGATGTCCTCGATCTGCTTCTTGGCCTTCAGACACTCGAACAGAATCACCGGATCGACCGGCTTGCCGTCGTTGTACAGCTCCAGGATGGCCGTGAAAATCTTCTGGTGGGCGTCGAAGTAGAAGTTGTCCGGCCGGATGATTTGCAGCAGGTCCGAGAGCACCTGGTTGTCGCGCAACACGCTGCCGATGACGCTCTTCTCGGCGTCGCGGCTCTGCGGCGGCATCCGCTCGGGATTGGTGGACTCGAACGACATGATCGCGGCCTCGGTTGGGGGGTGGTGTGCTGCCACACCTGCGGCGCGTCGTGCAATCTCAGGATACGGCGCGGGTCACTTCCCGTAGCGCTCGAACCGCTGCACGGCGTGCCAGCCCAGGCCGGCGGCGGCGAGCAGTTGCAGCGCAACCGGCACGACCGCCGAGACCGGTCGGTCGTGGGCCAGCCAGACGCCGGCCGGCGGACTGAACGCGGCGAAACCGCCGAGGAGCGGGGCGACGGTCAGCGTCAGCAGCGCGAGCAACGTGGAGGCGCTGGCGCGGGTCGCCGTCTGGCAGGTGACGGAGAACCACAGGCCGAGCGTGTTCGCCAGCAGCACGGCCGCGGAAACTTGCGCCAGGACCACGACCGCCGCGACGACGGAGAGGCCGCCGCCGACCGCCGCCGAGAGTTCGACGACGACGACGGCCAGCAAGGCGTAGCGCGCCCAGTGCAAGGGCGCGAACCACTTGGCCCACACGATGCGATGCCGCTCGACCGGCAGGACGAGCAGCGGGGTGAGCGTGTCGCGCTCGCGCTCGGACGCGACGCTGGACGCCGCGCGCGTGGCGAGCAAGAGCATCAGCAGGACGGTCACCCCGGTCGAGAGGAGTTGCACCAGGTCGGCCACGGGACCGGAAAACCCGGCGATGAGGCCGGCCCCGCGGTCGAGCCGTCGGCTGACGGCAGTAATCGCGAGCACGGCCACGGTGAAGATGACGGCCGCGCCGGTGAGGACGAAGCACCCGCGGACGGCTTCGCTGACGGCACCGGCGTACCGCGGGGCGAAGTGGCGCTCCTTCCACGCGAACGGGTCGTCGTCGTCCGCCATCATCGGCACGACCCCGCGCACCTGCGGGTGCAAGGCCGGGGGGCGCATGGGCGGCGGCAGGTTGTCGGGAGTGGCGGAGGGGGGATCGCCGGACATCGCCGTCAAATCCCGCACGGCGGCGAAGAAATAATAGGACGTTATGGCGAAGTGTACTAACGCGATCGCGGCAACGTAGAACCAGGCCAGACTCGCCGGCTCCCGGATGCTGACGACGTAAAAGAGCGCGGTGATCGGCGACAGGGCGCTCACGCCCGGAATCCAGCCGCAGCAGAAGCCGGCGACTGTCGTCGCCGTCAGGGTGAGGTAGACGACGAGCATCACCTCACGCAGGTTGGCGCGGCGGACGGCCAGGGCGGTGCTGTACGCGGCGAGGGCGAAGACCGACGTGACCGTGACCACCGTGCCGGCCGCGAGCAAGTGCAGATCGACGCCGCCGAACAGGGTCGAGAGGGCCAGGACCGGCAGGCCGGTCGCCAGGATGCCGAGCAGGTGCAGCACCCGGCCGAGGTACTTGCCCAGGATGATTTCGTGCGGACTGAGCATCGACGAGCGGAGGAAGTCGAGCCGGCCGCGCTCCTTCTCGTCGCTGATCGCCCCGGCCGCGATCACCGGCGTGAGCACGACGACGGCGAGGATTTGCACGGCGAGGTACGCGATGAGGTAGTTGGCCGCGACCCGGCTCGTCACTTCCAACGACGGCACGCCGTAATCGCCGGCACCGCGAACGGCCGCCCGGTACGCCAGCCCGAGGCCGACGAGCATCGTCAGCGCCAGCACGACGCGCGCCCGCGGCAGCGCCCGCGAGCGGCCGAGGCGGAGCAGTTCCCAACCGGCGAGCGGGCCGAAGAAGCTCATACGCCGCGACCCCGGTCGAACCGCCGCGCCGCCGCGCCGACGACGGCGTAAGCGACCAGCGACTGGACGAAGGCCCCGACGACGACGCACACCATGCCGAGCATGTACGCGGCCATCACGGACTCGCCGACGTGCGCATTCTCTGCCGTGACTCTGTCGAGCATCGCCGGGAAGAAGGTCGTCGCCGGGGGTAACGGGATGGCGAGTAGGACGATTTGCCACTTCGAGAAATGTCCGTTCGCGTCGGTGATGAGCTTGCTGAGTGCCCAGCCAACGGCCATCAGCCCGACGTAGCCGCCGCCGAACACGGTCAGCGCCGTCCAGCGTTTCGCCCGCGCGACGGTCGTGGCGGTCGTCGAAAAGTAGACGCCGATCGCGGCGGCGAGCATCGTCCCCGGCCAGACGACGACGGCCAGGATCGGCAGGCTCAGTGGGTTCAAGAAGCCGGTGAGCGTCGCCGCGAGGCCGAACGCCAGCAGGAAGTAATAGACGCTCAGACTCTCCTGGACCGTGCCGCGCCACTTCCCGATCACGATCTCGCGCGAGGTCAGCGGCATGAGCAAGACGCCGGTCATCGTGTCGGCCTGCCGCTCGCCGGCGATGCTGGCCGCGCCGTGGAACAGCGGCCGCAGGAACAGCGGGAAGGTCATAAGCCAGGCTGCGACAGGAATGATCGCGCGGATTGCTTCCAGCCACACCCCGCTCCGGCCCCACGGCACGAACTGCCAGACGTAGTTCAAAGGGTAGACCGCCGCCAGTAGCACGATCAGAGTGCCGAAGGCGTAGGCGTTGAACTTGCGCGGGTTGGCGATGTCCAGCGCCAGCCGGCCGCGGCGGTGGCCGTAGCGGGTCCACCAGGCCAGCGGCTCGTCGCCCATCGGCGGCCGCACGGTGGCCGTGGCCGCGAGGACCGGCACGTCCGGCGTCGGCCCGGGACTCGCCTCGGCGCGGCGGATGCGGCGGGCGGCCCGACCCGACTGCTTGCGCCACGGCACGGCGAACCGCAACCGCCGGCAGGCCATCAGCCCGTACAGCAGCACGACCCCCGCGTGGAAGGCCAGGAACGGCGGCAGCCCGGCGACCAGCGAGTCCCAGAACGACGGGGCGAAAGTGCCGGCCGTGTACGCCTTCGTCGAAAGTAACAGGATCGGGTTGCCGACGGCGAGCCACGCGGCCACGTCCTGGACATCGACCGGCGACGCTACGCCATAGGTCGTCGGGAAGCCGCCGAAAAGGGGACTGCCCCAAGCCAAGGCGAGTAGCGCGCCGGTCAAGCCGTAGTAGGCCATTAGCCAGCCGACGGTGCGGCCTTGCGCGTCCTTCGAGGTTTCGGCGAAGAGCGAGTTGAACACGGCGACGGCGGTCGTGCTGGCCACGATCGCCAGCAGCGCGAGGCCGAACAGCGCGACCGTCGCCGGGTCGAGTCCGCCCAGCAGCGGCATGATCGCCAGCACCGGCAGCACGGCCAGGATCGGCTCGAACACCAGGAGCAGCCGGGCGGTCGCCTTGCCGAGCAGGATTTCGCGCGGCCGCAGGTCGGTCGTGAGCAGCAAGTCCCAGCGCTTCGCCTCGCGCTCCTCGGCGACGATCGACGACATCAATTGCAGCGTCAAGACGATCGCGGACAGGGACAGGGCGATGCCGAACCACATCGTGACCGCGTTGTTGATGTAGGTGATCTGCGACGGCGGGTAGTAGCGCGGCGACCACGCCAGCGACCCCGGCGCGTACTTCTCGATGTTGCCCAGGATCACGGCCCCCGCGGCCAGGGCGTACCCGGCGCGAACGACCCAGACCCGGCGGCGGCGGGCGGCGCGGGTCAGTTCGGCGTGCGTCAGCGGGCCGAGGAGGAGCAGGCCGTCCTGCCGAGAGTAGCACGCCGCCAGCAGCAGCCCGACGCCGACGGCGGCGATGAGCAAACCCGCCACGCCGCCGAAGCAACCGCCGGTCACGGCGAGCAGTGCCCCGGCCGGGGCGAGGCGGTGGGCGTGGCGCTCGGGGTCCCAACGGCTCACGACGGCGGCGATTGTCATGCGGGCATTATGCCAGACGGCCGCGTCAACGGCACGCGGTTTCAATCGCACTCAAGCCGACGGTCGGCGCGGCACAGGTGAAGTCCCGGCAGTGGTACAGGGTGACATCACCGGGGTTCGTCATCGCGGCGAGTCGGGGCAGCAGCGCGTCGGCCGGCGCGGCGGGGTCGTGGGCCAGGACCGTGGCGTGCGGCCGGAACTTCGCCCGGACCAGTCGCAGCGCGGCCGCGACTTCCGGCGACCCGGCCGGGCCGACGACGACGAACTCCTCCGACGGCGCGAGGTGCCGGTCGAGGGCCAGTAACAGTTGCGACGCCGCCTGCGGCGAGTCCGCCATCAGCGCCCGGCAGGCCGAGAAGGTTCGCGCGACCTGGGCCGAAGCCGCGGCGTCCGGGGTCAGGGCGTTCAACCGGACCAGCACCGTCACGGCCATCGCGTTCGCGGCCGGCGTGGCGTTGTCGTGCAGGTCCTTGGTGCGGGCGATCAACTCCTCGTGGTCGGCGGCCGTGAAGTAGAAGTTGCCGGCCGCGGCGTCGGCGAAGTGCGCCAGCATCATCGCGGCGAGGTCGCGCGCGGCGTGCAGGTACTGGCGGTCCTGGCCCGCCTCGTGCAGGGTCAACAGGCCGTCGGCGAGGTAGGCGTAGTCTTCGAGGTAGCCGGTCAACTTCGCCGGCTGGCCGACGCCGCAGGTGCGGAACAGCCGGCCGTCCGGGCCGCGCAAGTTGGCCAGCACGAAGTCCGCCGCGCGGCCGGCCGCCTCGACGTACCGGGCTTCGCCGAACGCCGCCCCGGCCTGCGCGAACGCCGCGATCATCAGGCCGTTCCAGCCGGTCAGGATTTTCTCGTCCCGCCCGGGGGGAACGCGCTTCGCCCGCTCGCCGTACAGCGCGCACTTGACCGCCGCCAACTTCTCGCGGAAGTCTCCGACCGGGACGCCCTGCCGCTTGGCCTCGTCGGCGTCCGACCGGGAGCGGCAGAGGATGTTGTGCCCCTCGAAGTTGCCGCCCTCGGTGACGCCGAAGGTCCGCACGGCGATGTCCGCCGAGTCCGGGCCGACGACCCGCTCCACGTCGGCGAGCGACCAGACGAAAAACTTGCCCTCCTCGCCCTCGCTGTCCGCGTCTTGGGTCGAGTAGAAGCCGCCGTCGGGGCAGGACATTTCCCGCAAGACGTAGTCGAGCGTCTCGCCCGCGACCTGTTTGAAGAACTCGTCGCCGGTGACTTGAAACGCCTCGGTGTACGCCTGGGCGAGCAGGGCGTTGTCGTACAGCATCTTCTCGAAGTGCGGCACGAGCCAGTGCGCATCGACGCTGTAGCGGTGGAAGCCGCCGCCGACCTGGTCGGACATTCCGCCGCGGGCCATTTTGGTCAAGGACAGCGTCACCATGTCCAGGGCCTGCGCCGAGCCGGTGCGGGCGTGGACGCGCAGGAGCAGCCGCAGATCGACCGAGTGCGGGAACTTCGGCTGCGTGCCGAAGCCGCCGTGGGCCGGGTCGAAGCTGCGCAGGAACGTGCGCAGGCTGTCCGTCACGAGGGCCACCGGCACGACCTGGTCGGTCGGCCCGGTCTCGCCGGCCTGGGTCAGAAAGCCGACGACGCTTTGGCCGATCTCGCGGAGCCGGTCGCGCTGGTTCGCCCAGGCGTTGTCGATGGCCGTGAGCAGCGCCGGGAAGCTCGGCCGCTGGGGCATGTACCGGTCGTCCGGCGGGAAGTACGTGCCGGCGTAGAACGGCGTCAGGTCGGGGGCCAAAAACACACTCAACGGCCAGCCGCCGCCCTCGCCGCGGTTGAGCAGGTGGTGCGCGGTCATGTAAATCGAGTCGAGGTCCGGCCGCTCCTCGCGGTCCACTTTGACGCAGACGAACTGGTCGTTCATGGCCCGCGCGATCGCCTCGTTCTCGAAGCACTCGTGCTCCATGACGTGGCACCAGTGGCACGCCGAGTAGCCGACGCTGAGGAAGATCGGCCGGTCGAGTTCGCGGGCTTTCGCCAACGCCTCCGGCCCCCACGGGAACCAATCGACGGGGTTCTTGGCGTGCTGCCGCAGGTACAGCGACGTTTCCGTGGCCAGGCGGTTCGTAGTGTCGCTCATGGGAGTGTCCTGCGGGTCGGCATGGGGCGAGCTTAGGATAGTCGCGGCGGCGGCCCGGTCCCCGCGGGGTTCCCGGAAATGGCCCGCCGCCCGCCGCCGTCCGTAAACTGAGCGCATGCAACCGCTCCTCGACCTCCTGGGCGACCCCGCCCTCCGGCCGACGCTCCTGGCCACGGCCGTACTGGGTGCCCTGAGCGGCGGCGTCGGGGCGTTCGCGGTGGTGCGCCGGCAGAGCCTCCAGGGCGACGTGGTGTCGCACGCGGCCCTGCCGGGCGTGGCGTGCGCCTTCTGGCTCGGCGGCCGGTCCGAAGTCGTGCTCATCCTCGGCGCGGCCGTGTCCGGGTGGCTGGCGCTGGCGCTGGTCGGCGGGCTGGTGCGGCGGAACCTCGCCCCGTTCGACGCCGCGCTCGCCGCCATGCTCGCCACCTTCTTCGGCCTCGGCATCGTGCTCATGGGCGGCCTCCAGCGGGCCTACCCGGGCACCAACGCCGTGCGCCTCCAGCAGTACCTGTTCGGGGCCGAAGCCGCGACCGTCCGCATGGCCGACCTCGCCCCGCTCGTGCTCCTGGGCGGGCCGGCGCTGCTGGTCCTGGTCGCGTTCTGGAAGGAGTTCAAGCTGCTCAGCTTCGACCCCGACTTCGCCGCGAGCCTCGGCTTCCCGGTCCGCCGGCTCGACTGGCTGCTGACGGCCGTCGTCGTCGTCGCGGTCGTGCTGGGGCTGCAAACCGTCGGCGTGGTGCTGATGAGCGCGCTGATCGTCGCCCCGGCGGCGGCGGCCCGGCAGTGGACCGACCGCCTCGGCCCCCTCGTGGTCCTGGCCATGACCCTCGGGGCCGCGTCCGGGGTCGCGGGAACGCTGCTGTCGCACACCCTGAGCGAGCGCGGCCGGGCGGTGCCGACGGGGCCGACGATCGTGCTCACGATCACCGCCGTGGCCCTCGCGTCGCTGGCCTTCGCCCCGCGCCGCGGGTTGCTCGCCGCGGCCGTCCGCCGATACCTGCAGCGCCGGCAACTCTTCCTGAAAGCGGGTGCCCCGTGAGTTTCGCCGAGCGCGAGGCGATGCTGCTCGTCCTGGTCACGGCGCTGGCCTGTGCCGTCCCCGGGGTTCTGCTGGTACTCCGCCGGCTGGCCCTGATCGGCGACGCCATCGGGCACGTCCTGCTCTTCGGCGTCGTCGGCATGTACTACCTCACCGGCGACCTCGACTCGCCGTGGCTGGTCGTCGGCGCAGTCCTCAGCGGGGTGCTCACGGTCGCCCTGGTGGAACTGCTCGAACGCACGCAACTGGTCCGCGGGGACGCCGCCATCGGCCTCGTCTTCCCGGCCCTGTTCAGCGTCGGCACGCTGGTCGCGTCGATGCACTTCCGCGACACGCATCTCGACGTGGACCAGGTTCTTCTGGGCCACGTCGAGTACGCCAGCAGTGCCCCGATGGCGCACCTCTTCGGCGTGCCGATCGGTCGCCGGCCGACGGTCGCCCTCGCCGCGTTGGGGCTGGTCAACGTCGCGCTGGCGGTGCTCTTCTTCAAAGAGTTGAAGCTGACGACCTTCGACGCCGCACTCGCCGCGACGCTCGGCTTCCTGCCGGCGCTGGTCCATTACGGGCTGATGACGGTGGTGTCGCTGACGGCCGTGGCCGCGTTCGACTCCGTCGGCCCGGTCCTCGTCGTCGCCTTCCTCGTCCTGCCCGCGCTGACCGCCCGGCTACTGTCGGACCGCCTGCACGTCGTCTTCGCGCTGAGCCTGGCCGCGGCCGCCGTCGGGGCCGTCGCCGGCGTCCGCGCCGCCTTCTTCTTCCACACCAACACCGCCGGCATGGTCGCCGTCACCCTCGGCGTGCTGTACGGCGTGACGCTGCTGGTCGCCCCGAAGCGAGGGCTGATCGCCGCCGAGTGGCAGCGGTTCCGCCGCCGCCGGACGTTCGCCGAGACGGTCTTGACGATCCACCTGGCCGAGCACGAGGGCACCCCGGCCGAACCCGACGAGTCGGCGTTCAGCGGCCTGCACCGCCACCTCGACTGGCAGCCGGCGGACGTGACCGGCGTCGTCCGCCGCGCCGAGCGCCACGGCCTCGTCACCCGCACCGGCGACGCGCTCCGCCTCACCCCGGAGGGCCGGCGGCACGCGCGGGAGGCGTTCGCGCACTTGCCGGGCTGAAAAGCAGCAGAATTTCACCGCAGAGGACACAAGAGAGCACAGGAGAAAGGCACCAAACCGTGCTAAAAACACCGCACGGCCAGCAAGACGCTGTCGTCGAGAGTGTCCACGGAACACTCACTCGGTTTTTGCCCTGCTCGGTTTTGGCATTTCTCCTGTGCTCTCTGCGCTCTCCGCGGCGAATCGTTTTCGCTCGGGTTCTCTGAAAGTCTAAGATACCAGCATGAACCATACGTACCTTCCGTTGACGCGGCGCGAGTGGCTGAGCCGGAGTGCCAACGGGTTCGGCGCGGTCGCGCTGAGCGCCATGCTCGCGGAGCGGTCGCCGGGGGCGGCGTTACCGGTCGCCAAGGCCAAGGCGGTCATCTTCTTGTACATGGACGGCGGGCCGAGCCAGGTCGATACGTTCGACTACAAGCCGGCGCTGGCCAAGTACCACGGCAAGAACCCGCACGAGATCTTCACCGTCGAGCCGACGCAGTTCGCCAACGTCGGCAAGGTGTTGCAGTCGCCGTGGACGTTCGCGCAACGGGGCAAGTCGGGGCTGTGGGTCAGCGACCTGTTCCCGAAGATCGCCGCGCACGCGGACGACCTGGCCGTCGTCAAGTCGATGACCTCGAAGTTCCCCGAGCACACGAGCGCGAACTACTTCCTGCACACCGGCAGCGGCGTCCAGGGCCGGCCGAGTTGGGGCGCGTGGTGCGGGTACGGCCTGGGGTCGGGGAACAAGGACTTGCCGACGTTCCTCGTCCTCAACGGCGGTCTCATCCCGCCCGGCGGCCTGGACAACTTCAACAGCGGCTTCTTGCCCGCCGCCTTCCAGGGGTCGGTGCTGCGGGCCGGCACCCCGGTCGTCGCTAACATCGGTCGGCTCGAACCGACCGACGCCCGCCAGCGGGCCAAGTTCGACCTGATGCGGACGCTCGACGCGCTCAACCCGGACAAGGCCGACCGCGAAATCGACGCCGCGATTGCGAACTACGAGACCGCCTACCGGATGCAGACGGCCGTCCCCGCGCTGACCGACTTGAGCACCGAGACGGCGGAAACGAAGGCACTGTACGGCATCGACTCGAAGTACGCCCCGACGGCGACTTACGGCACCCAGTGCCTGATCGCCCGCCGGCTGGTGGAGCGGGGCGCACGCTTTCTCGAAGTGACCTGTCCGAGCGTCGGCCACGACCGCTGGGACCAGCACGACCGCCTGAAGGAGGGCCACGAGAAGAACGCCCTGGCCGTCGATCAGCCGATCGCCGGCCTACTCGCGGACTTGAAGCGGCGCGGCCTGTTCGACTCGACCCTCGTCGTCTGGGCGGGCGAGTTCGGCCGCACGCCGTTCGCACAAGGGGCCGACGGCCGGGACCACAACCCGTTCGGGTTCAGCGTCTTCCTGGCCGGGGCCGGCATCAAGGGCGGCACGGCCTTCGGCGAGACGGACGACTTCGGCTACAAGGCGGTCCAGGGCAAGCTCGAAATCCACGACCTGCACGCGACCATGCTGCACCTCCTCGGCGTCGATCACACCAAGCTGACTTTCCGCTTCGGCGGCCGCGACATGCGATTAACTGATGTCCACGGCCGCGTCATCCCCGCGGTCTTGGCGTAAGTGCTTCGGATGTGCGAAAATTCCGCGAAGATTTGACTTGACGGCGGGTCGAAGAAGACGGACTGTAGTGGCAGATGGGTGTGGGCGCAAAAATGCCCGCCCAGGGCACCAGTCGCCTCTCCCAACGACTGATGTTCCCAGGCGGACTTTTTGAAGAACGCGGCCCGTGTTGCGATGAGGCCTCTCCCCTCCCCAGCACAACACCGACTTGCTCTTGCGAAGTGATCATAAGCACGCAGGATGCCAAACGCGGCTCCCGAGACCCGAGCCGAGACGACCGACGACGACGCACGACCCCGGCAAGACGACTTCTGAACCGCACAACGCCTGGTTTTTGAAGCACTTCCGACGCAGATAGTTTCTTGTCGAGCGGGCCGACTCTCCCCGGCCCGCTCGACTTTTTTTACGCCCTTCCCGACTTCCGAACGGGCCTGCTGCCCCGAAATGCCCCGTTCGCTCGCAGATCGTGCCACACCTTCGGGCAATTGCCGCATACCCCGGCAGCCGCACGTCCGTTGCCGGTGTCGGCCGGCGGTTCGTCGCACTTGACACCTTTTTCCCCCGTCGCTATTCGCCCCGTCGGAACAGTCCGGCCGGGGTCCGACTGCCGCCCGCGACGACGCCCGCGACGATACTGGGGGACGACTGATGACCGCCCGATTCTGGACCACCCTGCTGTCCGTGCTCGCCGTGGGGATGACTTCGGGCGGGGCGTTCGCCCAGACGGGCGATAATCCCACGGGCGTGACCGTCGCAGAAGTCAACCCGGTGAACTTGAAGTCGGTCGATCCCGACTACGTCCGCAGCCTCATGCACACGAAGGCCGGCAAGGCTTACGACGACGCGACCGTCAACGAGGACGTGCGCCGGCTGCTCGCCACGCAACTCTTTGTCCCCGGGTCGGTCAGCATTTCGACGAGCTTCACGGCCGACAAGAAGAAGGTCACCGTCTTCGTCGAGCTTCGGGAACTGACCGGGGTCGTCAAGGAGGTCGTCTACCACGGGGCCCAGCACCTGTCGGCGGACGAGTTGATCGACCTGACCAACGTCCGCCGCGGCGCGCCGATGAACCCGAACACCAACCAACTCGGCCGCACGGCGATCCAGAATAAGCTCCGCGAGGACGGGCGGTACTACGCCACCGTCGATCTCGTCGAGGGGGACAAGATCACCGACGCGCGGGTCGTGTACAACATCGTCGAGGGGCCGGTCGTCCGCGTCCGGGCGATCGAGTTCCGGGGCAACGCGGCCGTCATCGGCGGCCGGCTCCGCACCCAAGTGGTGAGCGGGGCGGCGCTGATGCCGCACCTGGTGACGGTCCTGTCGCCCAAGCTCAACCCGTCCTCCATCGAGGAGGACAAGAAGAAGATCATCGCCTACTACCACCGCCTCGGGCACATCAACGCCAGCGTCCGCGAGGACGTGGTCGCGTCCACGAACAGCGTGGCCGAGGTGACCCTCGTGTACCACATCGACGAGGGCCAGGCTTACACCGTCCGGGACGTGCGGATCGACGGCAACAACACCTTCACCGAGAAGCGGCTGCGGACCGTCACGGCCATCAAGTCCGGCGAGCGGTACGACGCCGACGTGGTCCAGGCGGACGAGAAGCGGATCGAAATGCTGTGCGGCAACGCCGGCTACCGCACCGTCGTGATGACCCAGAAGTACGCCGTGCCCGACCGCCCCGGGATCGTGGACGTCCACTACCACGTCGTCGAGCAGAACAAGGAGCCGCGGCGGGTCGGCCGCATCGACATCGTCGGCAACACGATGACGAAGCAGAGCTACATCCTGCAACAGCTCGGCTTCTTCCCCGGGCAAATCCTCCAATACCCGCAACTCGAAGCGGCCAAGTTCAACCTGATGCGGACCAACATCTTCGACAACCAGGACGACCCGCCCCGCGTCGAGGAAATTCCGCGGGAGAACGACAACGGCTTCTCGGACATCCGCGTCACGGTCAAGGAGACGCGCACCGGGATGTTCTCCGTCCAGGCGAACGTGAACTCGGACGCCGGGGTGAACGGGTCGATCGTGCTGAACCAGCGGAACTTCGACATCCTGCGGGTGCCGACGAGCCTGGACGACCTGTTCCAGGGCAAGGCGTTCATCGGCGGCGGCCAGGAGTTGCGCGTCGAGGCGACGCCGGGGACGATCTTCCAGCGGTACGCCGTGACCTTCCGCGAACCGTACCTGTTCGACTCGCGGTTCGGCCTGACGCTCAGCGCGTACTACTTCAACCGGGCCTACGCCGAGTACCACGAGGACCGGTACGGCATCCGGCCGACGATCGACTACCGGTTCACGGACAGCAACATCTGGCGGGCGCACGCCTCGGCGCGGGTGGAAGGCGTGAGCGTCCACGACATCCCGTCGTGGGCCACCCCGGCGATCACCGCCGACGCGGGCCGGGCCTTCGTCCTCGGCCTCCGCGGCGGCCTGACCCGGGACACCCGGGACAACCTGCTCATGCCGACCACCGGCAGTATGCTCGACATCTCGGTCGAGCAAGTCTTGGGGACTTACCAGTTCCCGATCGGCACGGTCGAGGCGACCAAGTACTTCACGACGTGGGAGCGGAAGGACGGGAGCGGCCGGCACGTGTTCGCCAACCGGGCGCAGGTGACGGCGATGGGCGGCAACGCCCCGGTGTTCGAGCGGGTGTACGCCGGGGGCATCCGCAGCTTCCGCGGGTTCAGCTTCCGCGGCGTCGGCCCGTACGAGAACAACCTGAACGTCGGCGGCACGTTCGCCGCGATCATGAACCACGAGTACCTGATCCCGCTGACGGCCAACGACAAGCTGTACTTCGCCGCGTTCGTGGACCACGGCACGGTCGAGCAGAGCGTGACGATCAAGGACTACCGGGTGTCGGTCGGCGTCGGCCTGCGGATCGCCGTCCCCGCCCTCGGCCCACTGCCGATCGCCCTGGACTTCGCCGTCCCGGTCATGAAGGGCGTGTACGACAACAAGCAACTCTTCAGCTTCTCAATGGGCTGGGGCTTCGGCCAATAACCCCGGCGCACGGGAAAGGACTTTGGTGCTCCCCGTTACGGAACGTCCTTCGGGGCGACGCGGTCGGCAGGGGGCAGGGTGATCGCGGACTTCAGTTTGGTCCCGGCGTTCGTGATCGGGCCGCCGGTGGCGAGAAAGAAGCGGTCGCCGGTCGGGCCGGCGTCGATGTTCAAGACCGGGTTCGCGTCCGCCGTGAAGCGGGCCTTCGTGACGGCCTGCCAGTCGCCTTGCAGCGGCTTGACCCAGGCGTTGCCGAAGGTCGCGCTGCGGGTGAAGGTCGTCGAGATGCGGTCCCGCCGGAAGTCCTCGACGAACGAGTAGTAGCCGGACAGGGTCTTGCCGCCGGTGACCGTCGAGAAGGTGACGAGGTGCGTCCACGCGGCCGCGTCCGCCGCCTTGAAGTACCCGGCGTACTCGGTCCGCGTGCCGTCCGGCTTGGCCTTCACGAGGAACCGGTACGGGGTGTCGAGCGCCCAGTCGAAATCGTAGAACGACTGCCCGCCGCTGCCCTCGCCGCCGAACCGGCCGACGCGGACTTTGGCGTCCTTGTGCAGCACCTTGACGCGGTCCTCGGGCTTGGCCGCCGCGGGGTCGTCGGCCGCGGAATCCCATACCGAGAAGATCACGACCTTCTTCCCCTTGCTCAGTTCCTGGACGCCGAAGTACCCCTTGTCCCAGCCGCACGCCATGAAGTAGGTGCCCGGCGCGGACTGCGTCACGGTCATCTCGACGGTGAAGGCGGTGCCTTCTGAGGCGTCATACCATAGGTGGACAGACCGGCAAGCTATCCCCTGCAACTCTTCGCTCATTGTGTGACCTCAAGTAGGGGCGGGTCGGCCGATTTTGCCGGCTGTTAGAATTGGTTGTCCGCGGCCCTTCCGAATCGGCCCGCGCACCAAAACGGCTGTCCGCAATGAGGCCCGGTAGGCCGATGGGGTATGATACTACGCGAACCCCCCACGGAGGCCACGGCATGGCACGGAAGCTCACCCTACTCGCCTTACTCGCGGTCGTCGGCTGCCAGAACTACGACAAGCCCCGCGACCTGCGCGACAAGCCGCGGCCCAACCTGTCGCAGTTCGAGCCGGAGGAGCAGGAGCGGCGCATCCGCGGCCGGTACAGCATCCCGCAAGACGACCGCGCCGTCGGCCCTAAAACCTTCATCGACCGCGGCACCCCGGTCGGCTGGTAGTGGGAAGAACTTGGAATTTCGGATTGCGGATTGCGGATTTGGGATTGAAAGCAGCATCCTCAGACTTGCTTTCATTCCGAAATCCGCAATCCGCAATCCGAAATTGCTCGTCGGTCATTCCTGGAGGTACAGCGCCCGGCCGCACTGGGGGCAGCAGATGAACGCGCCGCCCAGGAGGCTCGTCTTTTGCTGCTCGGTGAGGCTGGTTTTGCAGTTCATGCACGTCCGGCCGTGGACGGGGGCCAGGCCGTCGGGGCCGTACCCTTTGACGATGCGGTTGTACTGGTTGCGGTGCTCCGGCGGGATTTTCGCCTCGGTCGCTTCCAGCCCGGCCAGCGACTCGACCTGATCGGCCTGGAGGCGGGTCAACCGCTCGGCCGCTTCGACCTGTTGCCGCTTGAAGGTCGCCTGCGCGTCGGCCCACTTCTTCTCGACGGTCGGGACCGCCGCGGTCCGCTCTTCGACTTCGGCCAGTGCCGTCAAAATTGCGTCTTCGAATTCGCTCTTCCGGGCGGTCGCGGTGGCGATTTCGACGTTCTTGGCGTCGAACTCCTTCTTCGACGTGGCGCTGTTCAGGTCGGTCTGCACTTTGAGGAGTCGCGTTTCGGTCGTCTTCAGGCTGCCCTCGTCGTCCTTCTGCTTGAGCTTCCACCGCTTGATGGCGTCGTGGTGTTCCTTGTGGGCGGCGTCCTCGTCGGCGAGCGTCTTCTGCTGGATTTTGAGGACGCGCGGCCCGAGGTCGATTTCGGCCTGAAGGTCGCGCAGGTGCCGCCGCAGCCGGTGGCACTCGCGTAAAACGGGGGAGACGGACTGGCTCATGGTGCGACAAACCCCCGGCGGCGAGCGCGGACTGGACGTGACCCCGCCATTAAACGGAAAACTTCGAGAACCGTCGGGAGGGGGAATCCGCGGAATCGAGAGAACCTTCCCCGGCCGCGCGGGTTGATTCGAGTGCCCGCCAGCACCGTTACTTCCCCCGGAATAGGAGTCGTTCTCATGGTCCGCGCACTCACGATTCTCGCGGTCGCCGTCGGCATGTTGGCCACGGTGCCGGCAACGCAGGCCGGCAACAAGCCGGCGAAGAAGGGGCAACACCAGGCCCAACTCTTCGCCAAGGCCGACACCAACCACGACGGCACGCTGTCGAAGGCCGAGTTCGAAGCGTTCCTCGCCGCGGCCAAGGCCAAGGCGAAGACCAAGGTCAAGTAACGCCCTGGGGCCGAGCCGCTATCCTGACCGGATGACGCACTTCGCCGCCGAAACGCACGCCGCCCGCGCCGCCCAAATCTCCTGGGCGGCACGGCTCCTGGCCGACCGCCTCCGCCCCGTGCGCGAGTTGCGCGCCCTGCTCGTCGAGCGCCGCTCCACCCTCACTGCCGCGATCGAAGCCGACGTCGAGCGACCGCCGGCCGAGGTGACGGCGACCGACGTGCTCCCCAGCGCGTCCGCCTGCAAGTACCTGCTCACGGACGCGCAGCGCGTCTTGAAGGACCGCCGCGCCGGCCGCACGCCGCTCTGGCTCACGGGGTCGGCGGACGTGGTCGTGCGGCGGCCCCGCGGCGTCGTCGGCGTCATCGGCACCTGGAACTACCCGCTCTTCTTGAACTTCGTGCCGGTCGTCCACGCGCTCACCGCCGGGAATGCCGTGCTGTGGAAGCCGAGCGAGAACGCGCCGCGGTTCGCCGCCGCGTTCGCCGACCTGGTGGCCGCCGCCGGCTACCCGCCGGGCCTGGTGCAAACCCTGCCCGCGACCCGCGAGGCCGGCCCGCACCTGGCCGAGGCGGACATCGACTTCTTGCACTTCACCGGGTCCGAGGCCGTCGGCCGCAAGCTGGCGGCGCGGCTCGGCGAACGTCTCATCCCGAGCATACTGGAACTGTCCGGGTGCGACGCGCTCGTCGTCCTGCCGGGCGCGAACGTCCGCCTCGCGGCCCGCGCCGCCTGGTACGGGCTGACGCTCAACAAGGGGCAGACCTGCCTGGCCGTGCGGCGGATGTTCGTCCACGCCGACATGCGCGCGGCGTTCGTCGCCGAGTTGCGCGCCCTCGCGGCCGCGGCCCGCCCGCAGCGACTTTTGCAGCCGGGGCAGGTCGCGCAAGCGCAGCGGTTGCTCGCCGAAGCGGCCGGCCGCGAGACGATCGCGGCCCCCGGCACGCCCGGCGACCGCGAGTTCGCGCCGACCGTGGTCCTCGACGCGACGCCGGACCTCGGGGTGTGCCGGGAAGCGATCTTCGCCCCGCTCGCCGCGCTGCTGACCTTCCGCACGGTGGACGAACTGCTCGCCCTCGACGCGCACTGCCCCTACGGCCTGGGCTGCTCGCTTTTCGGCACGGGGACGTTGGCGGACGTGCCCCGGTTGCGCGTCGGCGTCGTCACGCGGGGCGACGCGATCGTTTCGACGGCCCACCCGGCGACGCCCCTGACCGGCCGCGGCGCGTCGGGCTGGGGATCGACGCAGGGAGACGAAGGGCTGCTGGAAATGACGGTGCCGCAAGTCCTTTCCACCCGGTCCGGGAGTTTCCGCCCGCACCTCGACGCCGCGCTGGACCCGATGCCCGGGGACGGCGCGATCGTCGAAGGGATGCTCCGCCTGACCCACGCCCGCGGACTCCGCGAGCGGGCAGGAGGTTTGACGCAAATGCTCCGCGGCGTCTGGGCCGTCCGCAAGCGCTGAGCAAGGCTCCGCCGCAGGCGAACTCCCGGCGAGCGGCCCACGTCAGTGGGCTGTTCCGACCTGGGATGGAAGATACTGCCCGTGGCGAGCGCCGGAAACTTCCCCCGGGTCGCCGCCCCCATTCCAGGTTGGAACAGCCCACTGACGTGGGCCGCTCGCCGCGCCTGCGGCGGAGCCGCCGTCAGAGCGCCCACGGCCAGGCGTCGGGCGGGAGGAGGCCGACGAGGCGGCGGTAGAACGGCAGCGCCCAGTCGGGCACGAGGCGGGAAAAACTCGACCGCCGCGTCTCGCCGACGACGACCTCGTCGGACGCTTGGAGGATCACGTTGGTGCGGTGGTCGCGGTCCAGCACGATGGCCTCGGCGTCCACGCGGAACGCTTCCGGCTTGCCGCCGGTGGTGACGTTGGACCGGAGCACCCGCACGTCGCGCAACTCCGCCGACCCCGGCTTCATCGCCCCGGCCCGCCAGAGGAATTCGAGCACCGGCTCGGGGCCGCGGTACGGCATCGTCCGCCGCAACTTGTTCTCCGGCCCGGTGACGTAGACCCGGCCGGCGCGGTAATCGGCCAGCGCCACGGTCACCCGCGCCGGCTCGACCTGGGCCGCTTCGGCGACGGCGGCGCGGGCCGCGTCGAGCGTCTTGCCCTGCACGAACGGACTGCCGGCGTCGCCCAGTGGCACCCGGCCGTCGAGGCCGACGCTGGCGGCACAATCCCACTCGGGGCGGTCCGGGAAGGCGACTTCGAGCACGTCGCCGCACCCGAGCGCGTACCCGGCTTCGCCCAGGGCGCACGCGGCTTCGGCCGGCAGTTGGGGGGCGAGCGGCGGCGGCCGGCGGCACAGCCGGGTTTCGCTACACCCGGCGAGCCAGACGACGAGGACGGCACAGAGCAGGGAGTGTTTCACACCAGTCGAATCGACCGCTGGCCGTGGCGGACTTCAACGATTGTGCCGGGTCCGCCGCCGGCGACGGGGGTTACGCCTTGACCAGGATCGCGCCCTCGCCGTTCTTCAGCGCGATCGTGCGGGTCGGGCTGCCGAGGCTGCCGTCGGCTTTCAGCGGGCGGTACAGGCCGTCGAGTTGGTGCGTCGTGCCCGTGTTCGCGTCCGTCGTCCCGGTCTTGCCGCGGGTGTACGAGACCGGCTTGTACAGGACCAGGGCGTTGTCGTACCGGCGCTGGTAGACCTTGTAGGTCAGGGCGCTGTTCGCCGGGTCGAGGCCGGTGGTCAAAACGCTTTCGTCGCCGCGCGGCTTGCCGACGTTGAAGGTCGCGGCCTCGATCCAGTGCCGCTTCCAGGTCGTCGCCGGCTCGTTGCCGCCGTTCACCATGAGGAACGACAGGTTGGGGTCGGCCAGCGTGTAGTACATGGCCAGGGTGGCGAGTTGCATCCGCGGGTCGTTGGCGTCGGTGCCGCCGGTCGGCAGGCTGTCGAGGATTTCGTACGCCTTGCCGCCGGCGAGCTGCCGGCGGGACTTCAACATCGCGGCCAGGTCGTCGTACTGGACGTGGTTGGCACTCAGCGGCCGCAGGGCGAACTCCTCCAACGACGACACGCCGTTGCGGAAGATCGGGTCGGACGTACCGTTGCCGCCGGCCGTGTTGGCGATGATCCACTTGCCGGTCGCTTGCAGGCGGCGGTTGATCGTGCCGAGCAGGCTGCCGTAGTCGTCGGCGTAGGCGTCGAGGCTCTCGCGGATCGTGCCCGGATCGACGGCGATGCGGCCGACGCTGTTGTCCACGAAGAAGCCGTCGGCCAGCGGTTGGGAGGCGATGAACCGGGCGTGGTAGTCGGCCGCCCAGGCGCGGAAGCCGGGGTTGCCGACGTTCGTGGCGTACCGGAGCGGCCCGTAGTTCGGGTAGAAAATGCGGCTCTCGTAGGCGAACCGCGCGTCGAACCCCGGCTTGCGGCGGCCGTACTCGGCGTCCGACAGGTAGCCGTCGCCGTCCCGGTCGGCCGTCTTGTCGAAGGCGGGAATCGTCTGGTTCGGCGTGTAGTCCCGGCCGAGTACCGTGCGGGCGACTGGGGCGACGCCGGCCCCGGTCGTGGCCATGCGCACGTAAAAGAGCCGGGCGCTGCCGCCGACGCTCGCCGCAGCCCAGTCCCGGGGCGGGTCGAAGGTGATCCGGCCGTCGCGCTGCAAACCCCCGGTCCCGTCGGTCAGCGTCGAGAGGCGCGACCACTGCGTCGGCTCGCCGGCCGCGTTGACGCGGCTGACGTACTCCCACTGGCCGGCCCACCCGGTGCCCGCGCCGGTCGCCAGATCGACGTTGATCTCGCGGAACTTTTCGAGGTAGCCGAGCGCGACGCTGCCGCCCTTGGCCGCGAACGCGAGCGTCTTGTTCGGGTTGCTCGCGTCCCGGGTCAGGTCGTCGGCCGCCGCGTCCGACGGGCCGTCGGTGCGGGACACGCCCCAGAACCGGTTGACCGGCACGGACGACGCACTGGAGCCGTCGTACCCGGTCGTCTTGGCCGCGTGGTAGAACGCCCCTTCGCGGTCCAGGCGGTTGCGGTCGGCGTAGTCGTTCCAGTCTGTAATGAGGCCGAGATAAATGTTCGACACGTTCGTGTAAACGAATTGCGGCGTGCGGTTGTTAACCGCGGCGATGTCGTCCAGGTACGCCAGGTTCGGGATGACCAGATCGACGCTGTGGCGCAGCAGGCTCTTCTCGAAGTCGCCGATCGGCGTGCCGTAGTACGCCAGGTTCGCCAGCCGAATCCAGGAGTAGTTGCGGGCCACGGCGGGGAGCGCGGGGTTGCCGGGGATCGGGGTCACGACCGGGGGACGCGGCGACACCGGGGGCGTCGCGGGCGGGGTCACCGGCGGGCGGGGCGACACGGGGGGCGCGACGGGCGGGGTCACCGGCGGCCGGGGCAAGTCCTCGCCGGGGTTCCGGGGCGTCGTCGGCTTGTCGGCCTCGGTCGGGATCGTGCCCGCCCGGGACGCCCGGTCGGGGGCCGTCGTCACGATGAAGTTGTCGAACGTGAGTTGCCCGGCGTACCCCGTGCCGCGCGTCAGCCCGACGGCGCTGCCGGACTTGATGACGCCGTCGGTCACGGTCATCGCGAACGCCGGCAGGAGGCCCCAGGTGCCGTCGGCGTTCAGGTACTGGCCGGTGTCCGACCGGAACACCTGGACGCGCAACTTGTCCCCGTTGAGGACGAGGGACGCCTGGACCCACAGGCCGCTCAGCCACTCCTTCGACTTGATCCTGCCCAGGCTGACTTCCCGGCCGGCAACGGTCCGCGTCAGGTTCACTTCGAGGCCGCGCATCACGCTCACGCCGTAGGCGGTTTCGTTCGCCGACGCCGCGTTCGACCCGCGGGCGAAGACGCCGGCGGGGATCAGGCTGTCGAGGAAGATGGACGACGACACCTGCACGTCCGCCGCGACGGCCCGGGTGAGCCAGGCGCGGGCCTCGGTCGTACTCCCGGCGTCCAGCCGCAGGGTCTCGTCGGCGACGGTCGTGGCCGTCAACTTGCCCGGCCCGGACGACCACTGCGACCACCCGGCCGGCAGTCCGGCCCCGGGCCGGCTGAACCGCTCCTCGGTGATCGGGACCGACACCGGCGGGTTGGCCGGGCCGACCCGCAGGCTGTCGAAGGCCACGTCCCCGGCCGTCTGCCCGCCGCGGGCGAAGCCGACCTGGCCCGCGCCGCGAATCGCCCGGTCGGTCACGTCGATCGCGGCCGTCCGCTGCCGGGTGTACCCCCCGTCGCGGCCGAGGTACTGGTTCGAGTCGCCGCGGTGAAAGAAGACTTTGACGCTGTCCCCTTCGGCCCGCACGCTCACGGTCACCCACCGGTTGCTCAGGTAGTCGGGCGTCTTGACGCTGCCCAGGACCGTCGCCGTGCCCTTGTCCACGCGGACGAGTTGCACCTCGGCCCCGCGGACCACGTTGACCCCGTAGTAGCTCGGCGTCGGCGTGTTCAGGTTCTGGCCGCGGACGTAGAGTTGGGCCGACGCGATCGAGTTGAGGAACACGGCGGCGGACGTTTCGATGTCCGCCGAGTACCCGTTGGTCAGCCAGGCGCGGGCCGTCGCGCCGGTCGGCACGCTGCCCACGAGTTGCCCGGCGTCGCCTAACCCGCCGAGGGTGTTGACGGCGAAGTCCCGGGTGCCGTCGCTGCTCCACTGCGACCAGCCCTGGGGCAGGCCGGCGTCCGGGCCGCGCTGGAACGCCTCCACGAGCCACGGCGAACCGGAGAGCAGTTCGCGCGGCTCCAGCGCCTCAATCGACGAAGACAGTGGCCGCGGAATTTGCGGGTCGCTCATGGGGCTGGACCTTCCGTGGTCGCGGCGGGGCACCGAAAGCCGGATTCCCGCCGGGGCGAACAATACCCGGCCGGTTCGTGGTGTCAACGGAAATCGACGCCGACTCAAGTCCGCGGGGGGGAACGGCCGACACACCGTTTTCCGAATCCTCGCGCTGTCGGCCGGCCGGGGTTGCACCGAACGCCGCGGGCCGGCACAGTACCCGTGAGAGTTCGCCCGGACTCAAGTCCGCCCCCGAGAACAACCCCCGCTCATGCGCTCCCGAATCCCGCAACTCGACGGCCTCCGCGGCCTGGCTATTCTCCTGGTCCTCGGCTGGCACTTCGTGGCCACCCCGCTCGACGCCCGGACCGGGCCGCTCTCGCTCGCTTGGGCCGGGGTCGATCTGTTCTTCGTCCTGTCCGGCTACCTCATCGCCGACATCCTGCTCAAAGCCCGCCCGGCCGCGAACTACTTCCGCGTCTTCTACCTCCGCCGCGCCTGCCGCCTGCTGCCACTCTACGCCGTCGCACTGCTGACCTACGCCGTGGCCCGCGCCGCACTGGCGGACCGGCCCGTCTTCGCCCCGCTGTTCGAGCCGGACCAGCCGCCCATATGGGCCTACGCGACCTTCACGCAGAACTTCGGCATGGCCTGGCACGACACCTTCGGCCCCGGCTGGCTGGCGGTGACCTGGTCGCTGGCCGTCGAGGTGCAGTTCTACCTCGTCTTGCCGGTGCTGGTCCGCTACGCCCGGCCGTCGGTCCTGCCCGTGATCGCCGCCGGCAGCCTGCTCGTCGGGCCGCTCGTCCGGGCCTCGTTGCCGCCGGTCGCCGGGTACGTGAGCCTGGCCGGCCGGGCCGACAGTTTTTTCGCCGGCGTGCTGATCGCGTACACCCTGTGGCACCCGGCCTGGTCGAGGCTCGCCCACGCGCACCGGTCCGTGGTCAAGGCCGCGTTCGTGGCCTTCGCCGCCGGGGTCGGCCTCATGACCGTCCGGCCGGAGGCGTTCGGCGCGGTCACCCCGTGGTACGGCACCTTCACGCACACCTGGCTCGCCCTCACCTTCGCGGTCGCACTGCTGCTCGCGCTGACCGACGACCGCAGCCGGGTGACGCGGGTCTTGAGCCTCTGGCCGTTGCGCCGCCTCGGGACGATTTCGTACGGCGTGTACCTGACCCACCAGCCGATCCACCGGCTCGCGTTCGGGTTCGCCACGGGCGCGGAGCCGGCGTTGGACACCCCGACCGACGCGGCGATCGCACTGCTCGCGCTGGTGCTCACACTGGCCGCGTCCGGGTTCCTGGCGGCGACGCTGGAGCGCGGGTTCATCGCCCTGGGCCGCCGCGCCCGCTACACTGACGGCGTCGCCGCGCCGCTGACCGCCACCCCGCCGCCGGCGGCGTGGCGGGCCACCCCGGCCGCGGTGACATCCCGTTGACACTGGACCGGACCGCATGGCCGCCCCCCCGCTCTGGAACGTGCCGAACCTGCTGTCGCTGTCCCGGCTGCCGCTGGCCGTCGGCCTGTTCGCGTGCATCAGTCGGGAAGCCTGGGCCGGCGGGCTGGCGGTCTTCGCCGTCGCCGCGGTCACCGACTGGGCCGACGGCTGGTGGGCCCGCCGGTACGGCCCGCTGACCGCGATCGGCCGCAGCCTCGACCCGCTGACCGACAAGGTGCTCGTCGGCGGCGCGTTCATCTACCTGATCCCCGTCGAAGGGGCCGGCGTCGCCCCGTGGATCGCCACCGTCGTCGTGGCCCGCGAACTCCTCGTCACCGGCCTCCGCGGCATCGTCGAGGCGACCGGCCAGACCTTCGGCGCGGACTGGTTCGGTAAGGTCAAGATGGTCCTCCAGTGCGCCGTCGTGATCGGCGTCCTGCTCGTCCTGACCCTCCGCGACCGCGGGCACTCGGCCGCCGCCGCCGCACTCGCCCCGGTCCAAACCGCCCTGATGGCGGCGATGCTGGTGGCGACCGTCGGCAGCGCCGCGCAGTACGCCGTCAAAGCCGCGCGACTGCTCGGCGACCAAGGCGACCTCACCCCCCGGCCCCCTCTCCGAAACGGAGAGGGGGAGCGAGCGGGTTTCAGTCGTTGACGAGAACGCACTTGCTCCCCTCTCCGCGTCGGAGAGGGGCCGGGGGTGAGGTCGCCTTGAACGCTGACACCCATGATCGAATTGAGGACCACGCCATGCCCCTCGGCTTCGCCATTGTCGGTTGCGGGATGATCGCCGAGTACCACGCGCGGGCGCTCGCCGAAGTGCCCGGGGCGGCCGTCGTCGCGCTCGTCAGCCGTGGGGGGGGTGGGGCGGCGACGTTGCAGGTGAAACTCGGCCTGAACGTGCCGGTGTTCGCCACGGTCGAGGCCGCCGTCGCGCACCCCGGCGTCGATGTCGTCGTGGTCACGACGCCGTCGGGCGCGCACCTGGAGCCGGCGGTGGTCGCGGCGAGGGCGGGCAAGCACGTCGTCGTCGAGAAGCCGCTGGAGATCACGGCCGCGCGGTGCGACCGCATCATCGAGGCGTGCGCGGCCGGCGGCGTCCAGCTCTGCACGATCTTCCCGAGCCGGTTCGCCGATTCGAGCCGGGCGTTGAAGCACGCCGTCGAGGCCGGCAAGTTCGGCCGGCTGACGCTCGCCGAGGCGAGTTGCAAGTGGTGGCGGACGCAGGCGTATTACGACGAGGGCGGCTGGAAGGGGACGCTCGCGCTCGACGGCGGCGGGGCGATGATGAACCAGGCGATCCACGCCATCGACATGCTCCTGTGGCTCATGGGCGACGCCGTCAGCGTCGCCGCGTTTACGGCCACCCTGGCCCACGACCGCATTGAGGTCGAGGACACCGCCGCGGCCGTCGTCCGCTTCCGGAGCGGTGCCCTCGGCGTGATCCAGGCGACGACCAGCGTCCACCCCGGCTACCCCAAGACCCTGGCCGTCCACGGCGACCGCGGCAGTGCGGTCATCGAGCAAGAAGACGTGCTGCGCTGGGACTTCGACCCCGCGACCCCGGAGGACGCCGCGGTCAAGGCCCGCTTCGCCGCGAAGGTCGGGGCGAGTGGCGGGGCGGCCGACCCCAAGTCGATTTCGCACGAGGGCCACCGCCGGCAATTGGCCGACTTCGTCGAGGCCATCCGCGACGGCCGCCCGCCGCACGTGGACGGCCGCGAAGGCCGCAAAGCCGTCGCGCTGATCGAAGCGGCCTACGAGAGCCAACGGACCGGCCGTGCGGTGACACTCTGAGGCGGAGCCTTACGCCGGGAGCGTCACGGTGAACGTCGTGCCGCGGTCGGGTTCGCTGCGCACGTCGATGGTGCCGCCCAGGCGAGTCAGGTACTCCTTGACGATCGCTAAGCCCAGGCCGGCGTGGACGCCGGTCGCGTGGCGGCTGGCGTCGGCCCGGTAGAAGCGCTCGAATATCTGCCCGCGGACGGCGGGGGCCATGCCGATGCCGGTGTCCACCACGGCCACCCGCACTTCGGCGTCGTGGGCCGACACGCACAGGGTGACCTTGCCGCCCGGGCGGTTGTACTCGACGGCGTTGTGCAGCAGGTTCATCATCACCTCGCGCAACCGGTCCGGGTCGGTCTCGGCCATCACGCCGGGGGTGACTTCGGCCCGGAAGGTCAGGTCGTGCGACTCGGCCAGCGGGCGGATGACCGCGACGCACTCCATCGCCAGGTCGGACACGTCCACGGCGACGTGCGGCCGCTCGCCCTGCCCCGAGTCGAGCGCGGCGAGGGTCAGGATGCGGTCCACGAGCCGCGACAGTTGCCGGGCGATCTCGCGGCAGTCGGACAGCGTGCCGCGGTACTGCTCGGCGTCGCGCGGCTTGCGCAGCGCAACGTCGAGGGTCGTGCGCAGCGCGGCCAGCGGCGTGCGCAGCTCGTGCGAAATGTCGCCGACCGCCTGCTTCTCCCGCTCGAAGGCGCGGCGGAGGGCGTCCAGGGTGTGCGTCAGGCGCGCGTGGATCGGCAGCAGGTCTTCGCTCAAGTCCGCCGCCGCGACCGGCAGCAGGAAGTCCTTCTCGGACACGCGGCTGACCGCCGTCGTGAGCGTGGCGAGCGGCTTCAAGCCCCGGCGGACGATCCACCAACTGCCGGCGAACAGGGCGACGAACCCGGCCACCCCGACGAGCAGGAGCAGACCCAGGAACCGCCGCAAGTAGCTCGCCGTCTCGTGGTCAAGGGCGGCCAGGTCGGCGTCGAGTTTGTCGTGGTGCGCGGTGAGAATCGCGTCGAGGTCGGCCTTCGGCCGCGCGTACTGGACGTAGAGGCCGGGCAGGTTCATCGTCGGCGGGGCCGGGCCGGGCCGGCCGGCCTCGCGGGGGCCGCGCGACGGGGTGCCGACGAGCCGGCCCATGAGCGCGTACCGGTAAACCACCCGGCGGAACTCGCCCGCCCCGGCGATCGGCACGGTGCCGAACTCGTGGTGGTCTTCGGGCAGGGACGGGTCCCGGTCGAGCGAATCGAGGTCGAGCGGGAAGTCGAACGTCTGCCGGGCCGGCCGCACCGGGGTCGGTCGCCCGGTCGGCGTCCGCGGCAGGTGGATTTGGAACAGCCCGGGGTGCTCGCTGAGGTCCACCGGCCGGGTGCTGATGAACTCTTCCGTTTGCATCATCAACACCGTCCGCCAGTAGACCGTATCGAGGACCAGGCGCTGGCTCGTCACCGTCCCCGCCACGACCACGGACCACCGGTCCAAGCCGAGGGCGAGGGGTAGCGTTGCGATGGCGAGTTGGTTCCGCCGGGCCGGCTCGTTCCGGCTGGCGCGGAAGGCCGACGACGAGTACTCCTTGCGCAACTCCTTGGCCAAGCTTTGCGCACGGGACAGGAGTTCCTCGTCGAACTTGTCCGCCGAGTCCCGGCAGCGGACCTCGTAGTCCTGCCGCAGGCGGGCCTCGTCGGCGGCTTGGCGGGCGGCGTTGGCCGACGACACGAAGCCGTCCACGATCAGGCCGACGCCCAGGAACGTCACGCCCATGAGGAGCAAGAAGTAACCGATCAGCGACCGGCGGATCGACGGCATGGCGGGCGGACCTCGTTACGCCTTGGCCTTGGCCGGGGCGACGGCCGGGGCGGTGTCGTCGTCCCCGCGGAGCATGTACCCCTCGCCCCACTTGGTCAAGATCAGCGGCGGGTCGAACCCCTTGTCGATCTTGTTCCGCAGGTAGCGGATGTACACGTCCACCACGTTCGACGTGTTCTCGTCGTACTCGTCGTAGAGGTGTTCCCAGATCATGCTGCGCGTCACCACCTTGCCGCGGTGGTACGCGAGGAACTCCAGCAGGGCGTACTCGCGGGGCGTGAGGTGAACGGCCTGCCCCGCCCGGCGGACGGTGCGCGCGGCGGTGTCGATCTCCAGGTCGTAGCACCGCAGCACCGGGTCTTTCTGCTGGTGCCCGCGGCGCACCAGCGCGCGGATGCGGGCGAACAACTCCTCCATGTCGCACGGCTTGGTCAGGTAGTCGTCGGCCCCCGTGTCCAGCCCGGTCACCTTGTCGGGCAACGTCACCTTCGCGGTCAGCAGCAGAACGTGGGTGTTGATACCGGCGGCGCGCCACCGCTTCAGGAGCGTCAGCCCGTCCACCTTGGGGAGCATGATGTCGAGTACGATCACGTCGTAGGACGTACTCCGACACTTCACGTCCGCTTCCTCGCCGTCGGTCGCGACATCGACGGCGAAGC
>JAYTSV010000074.1:0-28230 GCA_043745465.1 Fimbriiglobus sp. | reverse complement strand
GAATCCGTCAGGTCGCGGACGAATAGTGGTGACTTCATCCACTCAAAGTAGGTGCCGCCAAGCCGACGCACAGGATGTCACTTGAGACTGCACTAGGCTAACCTGCCGACGGTCGTCGGGCAAAGCAAAAACCGAGACCGGCGACGCGCACGCTTTGGGCGCTGACGCTTCCAACTTGGTTAACCCTTCAGCATCTCGCGGGCGGCGTTCATGCCGGCCGCGCCCATGACGCCGCCGCCGGGGTGCGCGGCCGCGCCGCACAGGTACAGGCCCTTCACCGGCGTGCGGTAGTTCGCGTACCCGGCGGCGGGGCGCAGGCTGAACATGCTCGACAGGGACATCGTGCCCTGCATGATGTTGCCGCCGGTGAGGCCCCACAGGCGTTCCATGTCCGGGGGCGGGATCACCTGGCGGTCGATCGCGCTCGCCTTGAAGCCGGGGGCGTACCCTTCGAGCACGTCGAAGCAGCGGTCGGCGAACTTGTCCTTTTCGACGGCCCAGGTCGTGCCGGTCAGCGCGTACGGCGCGTACTGCACGAACAGGCTCAAGATGTGCTTGCCCGGCGGTGCGAGAGTCGAGTCGAGGGCCGTGGCCATCGTACACTCGAGCATCGGGTCGCACGCCCACCGGCCGGCCCGGGCGTCCGCGTAGGCGCGCTCGATATAGTCCATCGTCGGGCAGACGTGCATGGTGCCGTGGTGCTGCGGGCCGATGCCGGTCGCGCCGGTGTTCGGCAGGGCCGTGAAGTTCGGCGGGGCGGAGAGGCAGACGTTGATCTTCACCGTCGCCGACGAGTAGTCGATGCGGTTGACCGCGGCGCGGAACGCGGCCGGCAAGTCCTTGGCGTCGGTCAGCTTGTTGAACGTGACGTTGGCGTCCGCACACGAGGCAATTTGGCGGGCGTGGAACTCGGTGCCGTCGTCCAGGGCGACCCCGTAAGCCCGGCCGGCGCGGACGAGGATTTTGCCGACGGGCGAGTTGGTGCGGATCACCGCCCCGTGCTTGCGGGCGGCCGCGGCGATGCTCTCGGAGACGTTACCCATGCCGCCCTTGACGTACCCCCACACCCCGCGCACGCCGTTGCACTCGCCCATGACGTGGTGGAACAGGACGTAGGCGGTGCCCGGTTGGCTGGGCGAGGCGTAGGCCCCGATGACGGCGTCGGTGGCGAGGGTCGCCTTCAACTCGTCGGACTCGAACCAGCGGTCGAGGATCGGCCGCGCCGCCCCGGTAAGAATCTCAATCGCTTCGGAGCCGACCTCTCGGCCCAGACCGCGGAACTTCCAACCGATCTTGGCGAGCTTGAGCAGGTCGCCGACGCCGCCCCAGGGGTCGGGCGGGGTCTGCACGAGGAGCGGTTCGAGGAAGTCGGCGACGCGGGTCAGCATCGCCTCGTACTTGGGGTAAGCGTCCGCGTCCTTCGCGCTGAACTTGGCGATCTCGCGGCGGGTCAGTTCCTTGTCCGGCCCCATCAGCAGCGACCGGCCGTCGGGGAACGGCGTGAACGACGACGGGGACCGCGGGATCATCTCGAAGCCGTGCTTCGCCAACTCCAGGTCGCGGACGATCTCGGGCCGCAACAGGCTGTTGACGTAAGCGGCCGTCGAGACGCGGTACCCGGGCCACACCTCCTCGGTGATGCAACAGCCGCCGACGAGGTCGCGCTTCTCCAGCACGACGACCGTCCGGCCGGCGCGGGCGAGGTAGGCGGCGGTGACGAGGCCGTTGTGCCCGCCGCCGATGACGATCGCGTCGTAAGTCGTCGCCATGCCTGGTTCCTCCGGTGCGCGGGGCCAGTGTACTGATAGCCGCGGGCCGGGCCGGGGCACGCGCGGATTGCGGTCAGGCTTCCGGGAACCACTCGCGGGGGTTCACCTTGTAGAAGCCGGCGAGGAGGTCGTACACCCCGGGTTCTTCCACGATCAGGTCGTGCGGGGCGCAGAAGAACGCCTCGGTCGCGTCGGCGAAGTACTCGGTCTCGTCGTCCGCCGCGTGCTCGCTGAAAAAGGTCTCCTTGCCGCGCTTGATCGCCTTCGTGTGCCGGTCGAAGGCGGCCTGCATGACGGCCGGCCAGCGGGCTTCGAGCTTCGGGTCGTCGATCGGCGGGGTGCCGTCGATGGCGTTGTCCAGGAAGTCGAGTTGGTGCGCGAACTCGTGCAGGACGACGTTCTGGCCGGTGCCCACGTCCCGGCCCTCGGCCCGGACCGCGTCCCACGACAGGATCACCGGCCCGCGGTACACCGCCTGCCCGGCGAGCGGCGTGTCGGACAGGTCGTCGTCCTCCGAGAGGTCCTCGGGGTCGGGCGTCTTGAAGGTCGTGGCGTAGACGATCACCGCCTCGACGCGGCGGTAGTAGTCGATGTCCAGGCCGAGAATCAGCAGCGCCGCCTGGGCCGCGACTGTGACCCGCACTTCCTCGGTGACGACGAAGCCGCTGCCGCCCTCGAACCGCTTCTCGTGCAGGAAGACGCGCAGGTCGTCGCGCAACTTCGCCCGCTGGGCCGCCGTCAGGTGGGCGTAGTGCGCGACGTTGCGGTGCAGGAGCACCTCCCAGTGCGGCGGGAACGGCTCGGCCAGCCACTGGACCCGTCGGCGATTTCGCAGCCAGTGGAACATGCCGAAAATCCTTCCCGAACCGACAGTGCGACAACCCGCCGCGGCTGCCTAAAATGGACACCGCGGCGGCACAATCTCTCGGCGAACCGGGCGGGGTTACGGCATGACGATCAAGTTCGACCTGGTCAGCGAGTACGAACCGGCCGGAGACCAGCCCAAGGCCATCGAACAGATCATGGCCGGGTTCGACGCCAAGAAGCCGATGCAGGTGCTACTCGGGGCGACCGGCACCGGCAAGACATTCACCGCGTCCAACATCATCGCCCGGCTCAACAAGCCGACGCTGGTGCTGGCGCACAACAAGACCCTGGCCGCGCAGTTGTACAAGGAGTTCAAGAACTTCTTCCCGCACAACGCGGTGAGTTACTTCGTCAGCTACTACGACTACTATCAACCCGAGGCGTACATCCCCCAGCGGGACATTTACATCGAGAAGGACGCGAGCATCAATGAAAACATCGACCGCCTGCGGCTCTCGGCCACGTCGTCCCTGGTCAGCCGGGACGACGTGATCGTCGTCGCGTCCGTGTCGTGCATCTACGGCCTCGGGTCGCCGCTGGAGTACAAGCGGATGGTCGTCCGGCTCGCCAGGGGCGAGGTCATCGACCGCGACGAACTGTTGACGAAGTTGATCGACATTCAGTACCAGCGGAACGACATCGCCTTCGAGCGCGGCAAGGTGCGGGTGCGGGGGGACACCATCGAGATTTGGCCGTCGTCCGAGGAACTGGCGTACCGCGTCGAACTGTTCGGGGACGAGGTGACCGACCTGTCGATCATCAACCCGGCCGGCGGCGAGGTCATCAAGGAACTGACCGAGTTCTACATCTACCCGGCCAAGCACTTCGTCACGTCGGACGACAAGGTCCGCGTCGCCATGAAGGGCATCGAGGAAGAGTTGGCCCTGCGACTCGAACAGTTCAAGCTGGAAGGCAAACTTCTCGAAGCGGAGCGGTTGAAGCAGCGGACGCGCTACGACCTCGACATGATGCGCGAGGTCGGCTACTGCTCCGGCATCGAGAACTATTCGCGGTGGTTCACCGGCCGCAAACCGGGCGAGCCGCCGTACACGCTGTTGGACTTCTTCCCCGACGATTTCTTGCTAATCGTGGACGAGTCGCACGTGTCGTTGCCGCAAGTCCGCGGCATGTACTTCGGCGACCAGGTGCGCAAGCAAACCCTCGTCGAGCACGGCTTCCGCCTGCCGAGCGCGATGGACAACCGCCCGTTGCGGTTCGAGGAGTTCGAGAAGCGGCTGACGAAATGTTTGTGCCTGAGCGCGACCCCGGGGCCGTACGAACTCGAAAAAGTCGGCGGCGAAGTGATCGAACAGGTCATCCGGCCGACGGGCCTGGTGGACCCCGTCATCCACGTCAAGCCGGCCCGCGGCCAGGTCCAAGACCTCATCAAGGAGATCGAGAAGCGGGCCGAACGCAAGGAGCGGACGCTGGTCACGGTGCTGACCAAGCGGATGGCCGAAGACCTCGTCAACTACTTCCGCGACGGCGGCATCCGGTGCAAGTGGCTGCACTCCGAACTCGACGCCATCGAGCGCATCTCGACCCTCCGCGAACTCCGCGAAGGGGCCTTCGACGCCCTGGTCGGCGTCAACCTCCTCCGCGAAGGCCTCGACCTCCCCGAAGTCGCCCTCGTGGCGATTCTGGACGCCGACAAGGAAGGCTTCTTACGGTCCGACAAGTCGTTAATCCAAACGATGGGCCGGGCGGCGCGGAACGTCAACGCCGAGGTGATCCTGTACGCCGACGTGATGACGGACAGTATGAGCCGGGCGATGGCCGAAACCAACCGCCGCCGTGAAATCCAACTCGCCTACAACGTCGAGCACAACATCACGCCCAAGTCCGTGATGAGCGCCATCAAGAACTCCATCGAGAGCGAAATCGAAGCCCACCAAGTTGCGCAAGAAGCCGCCACCGGCACGGCGGTCACGGACGTGGTGACGGCCGAGTACCTCGAAGAGTTGCAAAAGGAAATGCTGGAAGCCGCCCAGAACATGGAGTTCGAGCGCGCCGCCCTGATCCGCGACAAGATCGCCGTGATGAAGGGCGAAAAAGTCGCTTCCCCCCAGGGCAGTGGCAAAAAAGGCCGCAAGGGCGGGAAGAAGTCGAGCGCCGGCAACGGCGGCAACGCCGGCCCGGCGAAGTCCGGCAGCGGCCGCCGGCCCCCCCGACCGCGGGCGTCGGGGATGTGATTATGCTACAACTGGAAACCACTTGCGCAGCGTCGTGAGCAGCTTCAGGAACGCTGGATCGGTACATTTGCCGAATGAGACTTTCTCGGCGATTTGTCGAAAGATCGCAGCCGAACGCGGCTTGCGAACTTGGCGAAGCACGGCGGCCATCGCTTCTTTGGGCCGTGCGGGTTTGACATGCCCGACGACATCCAAGTACCCCTGTTCAACCAGCCAGTCTGGTAACGTCTGGGCGTCCTTGGGCCAACCCAACAAGTCCGGCAAATGGGGTGAATTGCTCCAGACCCAACTCTCCAACTCTGGGTCGTTGACGACCACAGCGACTCGATCCGCCCAAGCCTGTGCCAATAAGCTCTCGACCATCTTCTCCAACGCTTCCCGCGTCAGTTCGTCCCGCCCGCACCCTTCCCGGTCGAAGACGACGACTGCCCGGGCGTGCGAACGCAAATAACCGGCCAGGATGCCGCCGCTCTGGAGTAGGCATCCGGGGTCGTGTTGTGGGTGGATCACGGTATCGAACTGAATGGGTCGAATCTGTAACGATTTAGTACGTGCTCCTAACAAACCCGCGAGGGCTTGTTCGGTGTCCTTGTCTGCAGCAAGCACGACCAAATCCCGTGCGTCGGCGGGGGGCGTCGTTTTAAGCTTGGGCTTGCTCACCCCAACACTCCCGCCGCCAATAATTGGCCGAGGTTGGTTTCGCCCTTCCATTCTTGAAGCCGTGGGTGGTTCGTGCCGGTTACGATGTCTGTGGCACCCTCCTCGTTCTTGGCGAAGCACAGAATGATATCGGGAGATGCGCAACTCAACATTACAGGTGAATGCGACGCGATCATAACTTGTGCATCGTAGACAGAAGACAGGGATTGATAAACTGTTTCAACAGCCTTTGGATGGATGCCATTCTCGGGCTCCTCGATTAAATAAATACCTCGAAAAGTGGGCAAGTAGGCAGGTATTGTCAATGCTATCATTCGCAGTGTGCCATCCGAAACCATCCAAGATGGCACACGTGTCCTATTCGCGTATTCGATTATTATGTAGCGATGCCGGTCCTCGGGCCGGAGTTCAGTTGTAATATTTTTGATATCCGGGATCGCACTCTGGAGATGTCGAATCCACTCTGCGTACTGCCCAATTTTAATTACCTCGTGGACGACCCAGGGCAGGTTTGAACCATCCGGACGAAATCCTCGCCGCTTATTGGGTGGAGCTGGGCGGCATATAATTTTGCTGTTTAAATCGAGTACCTGTATTCCATCAATCAATTGTGACCTAAACCACGTTGTGGCAGGGAATCCCGTCTCATCACGAAGGAGATTACTTAAAGCAGCCCTGTGGTTGCCAGAATCAATTATATCAAACTTTTTCCCATAGCCGTCATCATTTTCATGTTCGATAACGCCGTAATGTCCATAATTTCTATTTACTATCAGTCGCCATCCTGGCATCGTTGTGTGCAAAAGCGTATTCGGACTCTCGACTAATTCGGGGAACACTGCGCGAGCGGCTTTCGACAACGAAATAGGCGTTTTCAGGAACACCCGTTCGTGAAGGATGCCGAGTTCTTCCGCGGGTGAGTCTGGCACGACTCCAACGGCCACTTCGTAACGAATTGTGTCGTATTCTTCGTTCCCCAGAGCGGCGCGGACTTCCGCGGGCAGGGCCGCTTCGATGGCAAACTCGAAGCGGGTGCCCTCACGTTTCCAGAGCAGATCGACGAAGTTCTCCGTGCGCTCCGTGACCGCGGCTTCGACGCCGTCGGACACGAGGCGGCCGAGGAAGGCGACCACGTCGAGGAAGGTCGATTTGCCGCTCGCATTCGGGCCGATCAGGACGTGGAACGGGCCGAGCGGCTGGGAAATGTACTTGAGGCTGCGGTAGTTGAGTGCCTCGATGAGCGTAATCATTCGTCCCCCTCCGTCGCGGCGTCCTATCCCCTTCAACATACTCAGGAGATGGACAAGATTCCGTCGGGAGGTGGCAATCGGTGGGCGGGATTGGGACAGGAAGTGGTCGGCGTAGAAGGCTTGCACCAAAGCGGCGTTGTCGGAATTCGGCGGGGCAGATCAGCCTGCCCCGTTCGTTCGCTACGTGACTGACACATGTCCGGGTTACAGGCCGGTGCGGACGGGGGCGACGCCGGAGTTGAAGCCGAACGGCAGGACGTTGAAGATCATCAGCAGGATCAGGATGATGAGCAGCGTGCCGATCAGGCCGGACGGGCCGTAACCCCACTTACGCGAGTGCGGGAAGGCCGGGAACGCGCCGAGCAACAGCAGGACGAGCACGATCAGCAGAATTAAGCCCACGGGAAGTCTCCTCAAGAAGGGTGTTGGACGCCGGGCGTCCGAGTGTCTCTTGGGGACACAGCAATCAACGTGCCGAAGCGTGTCGCCGGCGGCGGTCGGGGAACGAACGAACCCCGCACAACCGAAATTGTGCGGGGTTCGTTCGTTTCCGTTTTCAAGGCCCGACCCGGAATCGAACCGGGGGTGACGGTTTTGCAAACCGTTGCCTTACCGCTTGGCTATCGGGCCACTTTGCAAAGCACATGCATCGTAGCAGGGCCACCCGGGCTGTCAACCGGGGCGACCGTCACGAGTGTTATCGTCCGCCCGGCCCCGCGACTTGGGCCTAACCGCCGGCGGTTACGGCACGGCGATCTTGTCGCCCTTGTTCAGCTTGGCGTTGGCGTCGATGGTCGGGTTCAAGTCGCTGATCCGCTTGTACTTGGCGCGGTCGTTGAGCAGCGTCCCCGCCAGGTCGCGGAAGGACGTGCCGTCTTGGGGCACGGTGTAGCTCCGCCCGACCGTCGCCGGGCGGGGGCCGGCGGTCGGCGACGGTGCCCACGTCTCGCCGCCGGCCGGGGCGATGGGGTTGCCGGCCGCCGGGGCGCGGCTGCCGCCGATGAGCGTGCGGAGGACGTGCGTCGGCGGTAGTTGAATCTCGTCGCGGCCGGGGTCGCGGTTTTTGTTGGACGCGCGCAGGGCGTCGGCGTACTTGGCGTCGCCGTAGTGCTGCTTGCTGATGGACTCGTAAGTCTGGCCCGCTTGCGCCGGGTGCAAATCGACGTCGTAGTCCGTCCGCACCTCGCCCGCCGCCGGGGGCACGGGCCGCACTGTCTCGCGCGGCGTTTCGACCGGAACGAACTGCTGCACCGGAACGGGCGTCGGTTCGATGGGTCGCATGGCCGGGGCGGGGGCCGGGGGGTCGGGATTGATTTTGAACCCTGGCACCACCGGGGCGGCCGGCTTGATCTGCTGAGGAGTGGCAGGCTTCACCGGCGGCAGTTCAAACGGGTTCGGCACGTCAGCAGTCTTGGGGGCCGGCTCGATCGGAATCAGCGGCAGGGCCGGCAACGGGGCGGCCTTCGAGACCTCGACCGGCACCGGTGGGGGAGCGAGTTTGATCGGGTCCGGCGCAGCGGGAATTGGCGTAGGAATCGGGATCGGTGTCGAGGTTGCGACCGCAACCGGCGCAGGGCCGGGTACAACCGGAATGCCTGTCGAAGCCGGCGGGATGCCACTGGGGGCCGGCGCTTCCGGCAGTGGCAGCGTCGGAACCACCGGGATTATGGGGGCTTGCCCGCCGACCCTCTGGACGTATGGGTCGGATGCCGGGAGGTTCGGCAGCGGCGGCACGAAGGTCGACTGCCCCGACGAGTCCCGGGATTGAAGGGGGACCGCCACCGGTAGTGCCGGCAAGAACGGTCTCTCGGGGACTTGCCTGACGATCCCTTCCAGCGGCTCGCCGGGCAGTTCCTCCGCCACGGAGCGTAGGACGAACGGCTCAAAGGTCGAGGTGCTCGGGTCGTCGGCGACGGCCGGTTTCGGCTTCGGGGTCGAGAAGTCGGTGGTCGTGGCCACGGCGTCCCCGCGGTTGACCTGGCTGACGAGCACTTGCAGGCCGAACGCGCCGGCGACGAGGCTGCCGGCGGCGGCCAGGACGGTCGCCTTCGACTTCGTCGGTTGCACCAGGCTGGCCAACGCCTCGCCGACCCACCGGCCCTTCGGCGCGGGGGTTGAAGTGGTCACCGGCTTCGGGGCCTCGGCCGGCTTCGGCGGCGGCGTCATGGTCCGCGGGGCCGGCCGCGGCGGTTCGACGCTCACCGTCGGCTTGGGCGGATCGACCATCACCCGCGGGGCCGGCAGCGGCATCGGCGGGGCGGGGATCGGCACCGACGGCGTCGGCGGGATCGACGAGCCGCGCGGCATCTCGGGCAGGTCGGGGAAGTCCGGGAGCGGGTTGAACCGCGGGACCGGCGGGCGGTCGAGGGGCACGCGGTCGGGGCTGTTCGGGTCGTTCATCCGTGAACTCCGGGGGTCGTCGGTCACACGCGGCGGGCCGCGCGGAGTTTGGCACTGCGGGCGCGCGGGTTGCGCGCCTGCTCCTCCGGCCCCGCCTCGACCGGCTTCTTGCTCAGAGGATGCCACACCTCGGGCACTTTGAACAAGGCCGACTTGACCGGCCGGTCCTCCAGCGAGTGGAAACTGATCACCGCGACCCGCCCGCCTTGCCTGACCACCCCCGGCAAGGCCGCCAACAACCTCTCCAGAGCGCCCAGTTCATCGTTGACCGCGATCCGCAGCGCCTGAAAGACGCGGGTCGCCGGGTCGATCGACCCGCTCCGGGGCACGGTCCGTCGCACCAGGTCGGCCAGGTCGGCCGTCGTCGTGAACGGTTTCGTCGCCCGCCGCTCGACGATCCGCTTGGCCACCCAGCGGCTCTTGCGCTCCTCGCCGTACTCGAAGATGAGGTCGGCGAGTGCCCCCTCGCTCAGGGTGTTGACGAGGTCGGCGGCCGTCGCCCCGGCGGCCGGGTTGAGCCGCATGTCGAGCGGCCCGTCCTGTTGGAAGCTGAACCCGCGGGCCGGGTCCGAGACCTGGTCCGAGCAGAAGCCGAGGTCGGCGAGTACGCCATCGACCTGCGGGAAGCCGGCGTTCGCCAGGAGTTCGGGCAGGCTCTCGAAGTTGGCGTGGACCAGCGTCACCGGCAGCCCGGCCAGCCGCTTTTCGGCGACGGCGAGCATCGTCGCGTCCTGGTCGAGGGCGATGACCCGGCCGGTCGGCCCGACGGCGTGGGCGACGGCCAGCGCGTGCCCGCCGAGGCCGGTCGTGCAATCGACGAACACCTCGCCCGGCCGGGGGGCGAGCAGGGCGAGGGTTTCCGCGGGCAGGACCGAGACGTGCGTCATGCGGACAGTGTAGCGGCGGCGGTTTCCCATTCCTCATTTCCGGCCGTCTTGGTAAGAAACGGGAATGAAACGCCCCCTCCTGTTGATCACCCTGGGCGACGTGGCCGGCATCGGGCCGGAGGTCGTCGCGCGGGCCTGGCCGAAACTGTTCGAGGCCGCGCGGCCGGTCGTCGTCGGCGACCCCGCCGCCCTCCGCGCCGCGATCCGCCTGGTCGGCACGCCGGTCAAGTTGCAGCCGGTCGAATCGCTGGCGCAGGCCGAGCCGGAAATCGACGCGATGCCGGTGTTGAAGGGCACCCTCCGCGATCTGTCGGGGGTCAAGCCGGGCGTCCTGAGTGCCGAAGCCGGCGGGGCCGCGTACGACTTCCTAGTCAAGGCGATCGACCTGACCTTGGCCGGGGACGCGGCCGGGATCGTCACCTGCCCGCTGCACAAGGAAGGCCTGCACGCCGCCGGCATCGACCTCCCCGGGCACACCGAAATCCTGGCCGAGCGGACCGGGGCGGCGACCCACGCCATGCTCCTGTACGACGACTCGCTGCCCCTGGCCGTCGCCCACGTCACCCTGCACAAAGCCCTGCGCGACGCGCTCGCCGGGATCACCACGCAGACCGTCCTCGACAAGATTCGCCTGCTCCGGGACATCCTGCCGCGGCTGACCGGCCGGCCGGCCCGCATCGGCGTGAGCGCGTTGAACCCGCACGCCGGGGACGGCGGCCTGTTCGGCGACGAGGAGACCCGCGTCATCCTCCCGGCGATCGAGGCGGCGCACCGCGAGGGGATCGACGCCTCCGGCCCGTGGCCGGCCGACGCGATTTTCTTGCCGCACAACCGCGTCAAGTTCGACGGCATCGTGGCCATGTACCACGACCAGGGGCACATCGCCATGAAACTCCTCGGCGGCCGGCGGGCGGTGAACGTGACGGCCGGGCTGCCGATCGTCCGCACGAGCGTGGCCCACGGCACCGCCTACGACATCGCCGGGCTGGGGATCGCCGACGAGTCGAGCCTGATCGCCGCCGTCCGCGTGGCCGCTCTGCTGGCGGCCGGCCGATGACCCCGCTCGCCCCCGAAGACCCGCGGGTCCGCTTTGCCGCCGAACGGACGCTGTTGGCCTGGGTGCGGACCGGCCTGGCGTTGATGGGCTTCGGCTTCGTCGTCGCCCGGTTCGGGCTGTTCCTGCGCGAACTCAGTGCCGCCGACCGCGAGCCGATCCGCCCGGCCGGCCCGTCGCTGGCCATCGGCATCGCCCTGATCCTGGCCGGCGTCGCCGTGAGCCTGTTGGCCGGGTGGGAGTACCGGGCCGTCCTCCGCCGCATCGACCAGCGGCTCCCGTACCGCCCGCCCGCGTTCCCCCTCGGCCTGGCGCTCGCCGGGGTCCTGGCCGCCGTCGGCGTGGCGATGGTCGGCTTCCTACTCCGCGTGTGACGACCCGTCCGCGGGCTACGACTTGACTAGCGCCGCCGCAGCCACCAGTCCGGGCACGGTCAACTTCCAGCCGGCCGTCGGCGACCCGGTGATGAGGCTGCCGAACTTCTTGATCGCCTTCGAGTGGTTGGACGAGTCGTAACACCCCAGGTGGTTGCACAGCCGCCGCGCGACGTCGTCCGTGAAGCCGGCGTCCCCGGTGCCGAGTAACGCCGCGACCCCTTGCAGGAGGTAGGCGTTGACCGTGTTCTCCTTGTTCGACAGGTCGGGCCGGGGCAGGCCGATGCACTCGGCCTTGCCGTTGGCGAAGTGGAACAGCGCGTGCAGCCGCTCGACGCCGACGCCGTGCTTCTTGATCCACGCGTCGGCCGCGGCGGAGTAGCCGAACTCCCCGTCGAACCCGCTTGCCGGTGGTGCCGCCGGCGCGTGCCGGGCCACGTCGTCCCCGAGCAGGGCCATGACGGCGCGGACGATCCGCTGCCGCTCCTCGGTCGTGTACGGCTCCAGAATCGCGTGAACTCGGACGGACGCTTCCGCAATCGGCACACTCATGGTTCCCCTACCCGCGTCGTGACCTCGGTCGAACACCCCCCGGCCGCAACCCGCCGGACCCGCCCATTATGGGAAGCGCCGGCCCGCCGCGGCGAAAGTCCCGCGCGGAATTCACCAGGCGAGTCAAACGATGTGGGGCCGGCCGCGACCAGTCCTTGGAGCCAGAGGGCGCGAGCCACGGCCGCCGGTGAACGGCCGGGGTTGGTCGTCAGGCAGTAAACTCGCGTCCAAGAGGACGGCTCGGTTCACCAGGTCCGCTCTTTGGCTTCGGGCGGGAAGAGTTGGCGCTGCCCTGGCCGATTGGCATCAAGCCCCAGGAGGAACGCGTCGCAAGCTCCCGGTTGCTCCTCCGAGTCGGCTGACGCCAGCCACGAGTCGAGGAGGGCGATTGCCGCGGCCCGCCGGTCGGCGACGAGGTGGCGGTCCAACAAATCGGACACGAGGCGATCGGGTGTGACACCGACTCGCGCGGCTTCAACGACAACCCAGCCTTCGAGTTCCGGCGTCAAGTTCACCGTACTAATTATCACCAGCCTCCGACGGACCCGACTTGCAGCACGACAGATTGTACCACGCCGGCCCCGCCGTCACTTCGCTAGCTCGGCCAGGTACTTCACCGGGATCGAAAAGATCCGAGACTGTCTACGCATCGGACCCACCGAAATTCAATACCACCCTAAGTTCTGACAAGGCTTGCAAAGTGCGTACCGGCAATCTGCTCAACCGCCGACCACCGCCCGGATGCAGATGAGCAGTGACTTAATCATTGCTCTTCTGGCTCTACGACGCTCCAGAAGTCTGCGAACCGCTCGTATGCAAGCGGCTTGCCAAGTCGACGGATGTTGTCAGCGAAATCGATGATTGTACATTCCAAAGTTCCCCCAAACGCTGTCCCGCGAAGGCCGCGACCGATAATCTGCTCGTACAACACTTCACTCGTTGTCGGGCGACAGAGGGCAATACAATCTGTTTTCGGGGCGTCGAACCCTGTGGTTAACACACCGAAATTACACAAGAAGTCGATTTTCTTATCTTTGAAGTCTTTGATGAGTCCTCTCCGCAGGACAACGGGAGTACTCGCAGAAACGGCGCGTGACACTCGCCCGCGTGAGTTTAGAATTGCAGATAAAAAGTAGGCATGTTCTACCGTGCATGCATAGACAAGAGTAGCAGTGCAACTTGGCAATTGTAATAGACGACGGATTATCAGCAAGTTGCGTTCACGATCCATCGCGAGTTGCTTTAAGAAACCCGAAGGCAAATCGTGCTCACGTCTCATCGCTGCAACTTGCTCGTCTGAGAGAGTATATTCACAACCTAGCTTGAAGACAACATGCCTTGCCTTCGCGAGATAGTTGTGATCGCGGAAATATTGTAAGGGGTTGCCCTCGTACGCCGCGTCAAGTTCAGGCTTCACAAGATAGGCTTGAAAGCGGCCTACCAGTTTATCCGTTTCAGCCGAACTAGCTAAGCCCGCCCGCCCTGGGGTCGCCGTAAGTCCACAGATCGGGAACAACTCAGGCCCCTGAATGTGCTCCGCACGATTGATAAAGTTATCATACATAGAAGAAACTGCCCGATGGGCCTCATCAACTATAACCGCACCGGTATCCTTCAGTATTATGTCTATCGACTTGTCGCCCGACTTGATGCGTGAGTCCAATTGATGAATGCTGGCGACAACCGCTCCCCCTTCAAGAGAATCTGTTGGGATGTCCCTACCTCCGAAGAAGCGATAAACTCGCAGGGGGTGGATAAATTCGCGGGACCCCCACATCTGCTCAATGCACGCAATAGCCTGCTCGCACAACTCCTCACTCTGCGCGATCCAAATGAGATATTTGCCTTCTGCAAACCGCGGGTGCAACCAGTCGATGAAGGCCTCGACCGCTACGCGGGTCTTGCCACCACCAGTAGGCAACGTTACCACACAGCGGGTGCGCCGACCTTCACGCTCGAGAACTTGGAGCATTCGAGCCTTCAAATTTTCCTGATAGTCAACTAGCTTCGGCGGGATACTCCTTGGCGCAACGTCGTACACAGTTGGAACACTTTCCTGCTGCACAACACCTGCGAAGATTATCGGCAGACCGAGGACAGTAACAAAATCTTTCGCCCAGAACTTACCTGAATGCCAATTCTTTGTTGCCAACGGGCTACGCATCCGGGCGGCTGAAGTAATAGACGTATTTGGCAGAGTATTTTTATCATATAACTCCTTTATAACATTATTGGGCAACTGACCTAGTAAATGTGCGCGGAGTTTACGGGTGCCTACAGCACTCCCAGCAAAAAGTGCTGCACCTTCTCTTTGAACCAACAAGCGAGCAACATCGACATTCGTCAACTGGCTGCCGCCGAGTGACTGTATCAGAGAGTTAGCTTGTTCACGCTGTTCGACTCCAAAAAGCTTTCCTAACAATTGTGATGACAGCTTGTATTTATTTACTAGCAGGTCAGCCGCTTGCTTAACTTCCTCTTCGGTAGGAAACGTATGCATTGTGCCCTCATGTGCAGTAGCTTAGGGTGTCGCCTTTACTCTCACCCCGAACGCGATTCACGTTCATCTTATTAGCTCGGCCAGGTACTTCACCGGGATCGTGCCGTGGCTCAGGGTGACTTCGTGGAACTCGGCCAGGTCGAACTTGTCGCCCTGGCTGCGCTGGACGGTCTGGCGGAGGCGGTAGAAGGCGGTGCGGCCGGCGAAGTACGTCGAGAGCTGACACGAACTTTGCTTCGCCCGCTGGACCTTGCCGACGGCCTCGCCCTCGGTCTGGAAGCCGCGGCCGGTGAGGAGCTTCAGGGCGTCCTCGTCGGTCAGGTCGGTCGAGTGCATCCGGTAGTCGAGGATCGCGTTCAACACGGCCCGCAGGTAGAACTTCAACTGGTGCAGCCGCAGGGCGGGGTCGCCGTTGCCGTAGCCCTGGTCGAGCATCATCTGCTCGGTGTAGACGGCCCAGCCCTCGGCGAACACGCCGGACGACAGGACTTTGCGCACCAGCGACGGGTGCCGGTTGGCGTACTCGAGTTGCACGTAATGGCCGGGGTAGGCCTCGTGGATCGTCAGGATTTGCAGCATCGAGCGGTTGTACTCGCGGAAGAAGGCTTCCTGCCGCGCCGCCGGCCAGTCCGTCGGCGGCGGGGCGACGGCGTACAGGCTGTCGGCCTTGGCGTCGAGCGGCGGGGCGGGGCTTAAGTAGGCCGCCGAGAAGCCGCGCTGGAACTCCGGCATCTCGATCACCTTGCACGAGTCCGGGGCCGGGAGCGTCAAAATCTTGCGATCGCGGATGAACGTCTTGATCGACTCGACGCTGGCCCTGGCGTCGGCGACGAAGGTCGCGCCGGTGCCGTGGTCCTTGCCGAGTTCGTCGAGCACCGCCTTGACGCACGCCCGCCGGCCCGGCTCGTCGTCCGGCGGTACGGCCACCCCTGGGAACAGCTTCGCCCACTGTTGTTTCGCCACGCCGTACATCTCGCGCTCGACGCGGTCGGCCTCGGCCTCGGCGGTGCGGATCAACTCGTCGGCGGTCAGCCCGGCGTCGAGTTCGAGGGCGAGTTTGGCGGCGAACTTGGCCTTGCCGAGCCGCCAGTCGCCGGCCGACTTGGGCAGCAGTTCCTTCTCCAAAAACGCCTGGTAGTCCTTGAGCGCCTTGACGGCTTCCAGGCACGGGGCGGTGAGTTCGCTGGTCGCGGCGGTCTCCCCGGCGAGCGCGAAAATCTCCTTCTCGTAGAAGGCGACGGCCCCGGCCGTCCGCTTGATGGCGACCTCGGTCAGGACGCGCGGCGGGTTCTTCAGCGACACCTTGGCCGCGGCGACGATTTTCGGCACGTAGGTAATCCGCCGGGCGGCGTTGGCCACGTTCCGCTCGCGGGGCAGAGTGGATTGCGTGAACAGGCTGTACACGCTGTCCGAGAAGTAGTTGCCGTAGACGCGCGGGTCGGTGGCGAACTCGTCGGTGTTCTCGGCCGCCCAGACGGCGTAGCGCAGCGAGTGCGCCCAGATTTCGAGGTCGATCTGGCCGGCCCGACTGAGCTTCGCGGCGTCGATCAGCTTGGGCAGGTCGGCGAGGAGTTGCTTCGTCCGCTTCAAGTCCTCGGCGCGGGCTTGCGGGCTGAGGTCGTCGAGGCGGTCGTCGTACTCGTGGTTGCCCATCGCCGTGGCGAACGACGGGTGCCGGCGGAAGTCCTCGTCGAGGGTCTTGCGGAACAGCGCCGCAAGCGTGTCGTCCTCGGCGGCGAAGGCGGGCGTGGCGATCATGAACACTCCGAAACAGAGGGAGCGGAACACGGCGTGGACCTTTCGACGGGAAGGAAATGGAAGCGGACCGCCGGCGCGAGCGGGGACAGTTTACGACATCTCGCCCGCCCCTCCTCAGTCGCCGGGATTGGCCCCGGTTGGGCGGGGCGGTACGATACCCCCGACGGTTCCCCCTTGGCCCCGGCAGGATTGCCCCGATGTCCACGGACGCGCGCGCGACGGAAACCGACTTGCACTCGGTCATCGAGCAACTCGTCGAGTCGTACTCGGCGTGCGGCCGGCTGCACCACCTCGAACACGAGCCGCTGCCGAGCCGGGAGGCGGTCGCCGAGATCGTCGCCGACTTGACGGAGTTGCTCTACCCCGGGTTCGGCCGGCGGCAGGACTTAAACGCGGGGAACATCGGCTACCACGTCGGCGGCCTCGTGGACGGCCTGCACCGCAAGCTCGCCCTGCAGATCGGCCGGGCGTTGCGGCACGAAAACCCGTGCGAGGAGTCGGCCGACCCCGAGACCGATGCGGACGCCGACGCCAAGGCGGTCGAACTGTTGCGCCGGCTGCCCGAGATCCGCCGCACCCTCGAAGCCGACGTGGAAGCGGCGTACCGCGGCGACCCGGCGGCCAAGAGCCACCTCGAAATCGTCTTCAGCTACCCCGGCATCGAGGCGATCACCGTCTACCGCCTGGCGAACGTCTTGCACCAGCTCAAGGTCGCGTTCATCCCGCGCATGATGACCGAACTCGCCCACTCGCGGACCGGCATCGACATCCACCCGGGGGCGACCATCGGCCCCGGCTTCTTTATCGACCACGGGACCGGCGTCGTCATCGGCGAGACGTGCGACATCGGCCAGCGGGTCCGCCTCTACCAGGGCGTCACCCTCGGGGCGTTGAGCTTCGACCGGGACGCCGTCGGCGAGATGATCCACGGCGACTATAAGCGGCACCCCACCCTCCAGGACGACGTGGTCGTGTACGCCAACGCGACGATCCTGGGCGGCCGGACGGTCATCGGCGAGGGGGCCGTGATCGGGTCGAACGTCTGGCTGACGAAGTCCGTCGAGCCGTATGCCGTGGTCGTCCTGGACAACCCGCAGCACAAGGTGAAGGGCCGCAGCCGGCCGGAGCAAGAAGCCCTGATGTACCACATCTGACCCCGGCCGGCGGCGGACTTTCGGCCGGCCGCGCCCCTAGAATGGGATGTCGCGTTCCCGCCCGGAGACCTGCCATGCCCGCCACCGTATCCGCGTCCGGCCACGACCTGACGCCGCCGCCGCCCGAAGAAATCGCCCGGCTGGCCGCCGGCTTGACCGCCGAGGAGCGGCACGTGCTGCTGGCCCACGGCACCGAGGCCCCGTTCTGCGGTGGGCTGCTCCGCGAGAAGACGGCCGGGGTGTACGCCTGCCGGTTGTGCGGCCTGCCGCTGTTCAAATCGACGGCCAAGTTCGAGTCGGGCACCGGCTGGCCGAGCTTCTTCGAGCCGTTCGACCCGGCCCACGTGGCCACGATCGTGGACCGCAGCCACGGCACCGTCCGGACGGAAATCCGCTGCGCCCGGTGCGCCAGCCACCTCGGCCACGTCTTCGACGACGGCCCCCGCCCGACCGGCCTCCGCTACTGCCTGAACTCCGCCGCCCTGGCCTTCACCGCCGCGACGTGACGACGACTCTTCTGAGGCAGCAATTCGTCCGGTCACTTTGCGTTCCGAAACGACTTGCCGATTATTCGGCGGAATTCGATTGCAAAGGGTTTTCGCTTCGGTTAATTTGCAATTAGTGCTGAACGTCGATGACACCCAGGAGACAACAGATGCGTTTCGGTCGGAAAACACAATTCCACTTGCAACAACTCGATTGTCGTGACTTACCGAGTGTCGTGACGCTGACGGGCGAAAAGCCGGCTGGCTACGACTCAGCTTCCGCTGATTACCGGTAGGCATTCGACGCCACTGTTGCGACCAGTGGCCGAATCACGATCACCGATGGTCAAAGTACTGGCGGAATTAACGTAACCAACTATTCGACTACGGCTTCTGCATCGTCGGGTAGGGAGCAAACTCAATCGGAACAAAACGAACTTGCATCTTTGTATGAGATGTTGAATAACTTGAACCAGATGAAGGTTGGTATCAACGCTCAGAAAGCGGGTTGGCAACACGATCAAGATGTTTTGACCGTCTCCTTGAATGCGATTAAAGTAGGACTTGAACCTGCCAAAGCAGCAGTTGTGGCGGCGAAAGCTGCTGTCGATGCATACTTACGTGATCACACGCCGCTACCCAATGATCCAGCGTTCAATAAGCTAAAGTCAACGCTCGATGTTGCCACTGGCACGCTCGCTGGGATCACCAGTTCGATTCAGCGCGTGGAAAATCTCATCGCCAATCTTCAGCAGAGGATCGACTACTGCAACAAGGCGATTGATGGCATTGAGAAACAAATCACTGCGATCAACGCCCGCATCGCCGCCATCGGTTTGGCGGTCACTAACGGAGACGATTCGGGCACCGGTCCTGTGTTTACCATCCCCATCTATACCGCACCTGATCCGAACTGGCAAAATCCCATGCCTGTCGTTCCTGTCACGCCCCCCAGTAACAACGCACCGTGACGTATTGAACAGCTCATGGGATTACGAGATGATTCTTAACTTGCTTGTTATTGCCTTCAGCATGATCGACACTCAGCGGCTGTCCGTTAGGTATACTCTATGGCAAGCCGATCAAACTACCAAGAGCATTGAGCGAACTCTTCAGAAAGTCGCTGAATCAAAAATCATTTCTGCAGAGTTGGATAGGATTGGTGAAGAGAATTTTAGACGGTCAAACGAGTTGCTACGACAGTTGGGGCTACCACCCTTGAAGCCATTGCCTCCAAAGCCATTGAATCCCCATGGATGAACAACTTTATGACTAACGCAGTCGGCACTCGTGGGAGATTGAGCTGGGTCAGTTTTGACGATTGTGCATGCCTTGCTGCTTAGCTTTTACAACCGAAGCGCCCCGCCGGAATGAACTGCGGGGTTTTTTCGTGTCCACGATCTGGGGATACATAGGTCGTACGCGTTCACGGCCCCAAAGCGGATGTTCACTATTAATTACAAGTCGATTTTGCAGTGACATAGCTATGTCACTGAGTAAGGGCTGAGTTTTTGAGGGTCATTCTGACACTCGTGCCGGGAAATAGTGCGCAAATCGCTTGTTTTTTCGTAGTGAACATCCGCTTTGGGGCCGTGAACGCGTACCATAGGTCAGATCACCTACGAAGTCGATTGACCGTGATTCGTTTTCCCCCACGCACCCCCCCTACTGCAACACCCTCAATCCGCAAGCCTATCCCACGCCGAATCGCTTCCCCGGCGGCACCACGTGACACACCGTCGGCCCGAATTCCCCCACCCCCCTCGCCCTATTAGAAGACTCTCACCGATCTTCGGTTGCCATCAAAAAGGAGAATGCCCCCAACCGGTCGGACGCACCATGACGCTCCTCGACAGCTTGGCCCGCCGCGGCCTGATCGTCCGTGACGACTTGAACCGGGCCGGGGCGGCGGTCCACGCGGCCGGACAAGCCGGCGCACTTCACGCTGCTCGAAAAGGGCTTCATTAAGGAGGAGTCGCTTTCCGCTTGCCCGGCGGCACGGGTCGGTTACCCTGGACCCGCACGGACTGGGCGAGTAACGGCCCGGGAACATTCGAGGGGTCGCGCGATGCCGATGAAGTCCAAGCGGTTGATCGAGGACGAGGTCAGCCAGGCGGTAAGCCGGTTCGAGAAGGAGTACATGGGCCGCGGGCCGCTCGACGCGCGGGCGTACCTGGTGGACGACATGGTGCTGGTGCGGCTCAAGGACGTGCTCACCCCGGCCGAGCGCAAGCTGGCCGCCGACCCCGACCCGCACCGCGGCCGCGACCTCATCAAGCAGGTCCGCCAGCAACTCATCGAGGGCGGTGCGCCGCTGTTGTGCGCCGCCATCCAGGAGATCGTCGGCGTGTCGGTGCGTAGTCTGCACACGGACATCAGCACCCGGACCGGCGAGCGGGTCATCGTTTTTACACTGGAGGCCCGGCCGGCGTTGGCCGTCGGGTAGCGGCCCGATTCCGCCGGCCCGGCGTTGACACCGGCCGCGCGGTCCGCTAAAAATCTGGTGAAGAACTCGGCGAACCGGTCTGCCCACCCCGGCCGGAACGAAGAGACTTCCCACAGACGCCGATTGCCTCCCCGGACCAGACCGCCGGGGCGGAGCGAGGCCGGAGAATCGCCCCCCACGCGGGGGGCCGGTTCCCCGGCCTTTTTTCATTTCCCCCCGAGACCCCATGACCCCGACCGGCGTCTTGACGACGAACCTGCTGTCCCCCGCCGTGCTGGCCTTCGTCCTCGGGCTACTCGCCCGCGTCGTCCGCAGTGACCTGTCGATCCCGAAGGACGCCTTCGGGGCGATCGCGGCGTACCTGCTCTTCGCCATCGGCCTGAAGGGCGGGGTCGAGTTGGCCCACGCCTCGCCGGGGGAACTCGCCGCCCCGGCCGGGGTGACGCTGCTCCTCGGCTGCCTGACCCCGCTGACCTCGTTCGTGCTGTTGCGCTACGTCGGCCGGTTGTCCGCGGCCGACGCCGCCGGGGTGGCCGCGCACTACGGCTCGGTGTCGGCGGTGACGTTCATCGCCGCACAAACCTTCGTCGCCGCGCAAGGGTGCCCGGCCGAAGGCTTCATGCCGACGCTCGTGACGCTGCTCGAAAGCCCGGGCATCAACATCGCGCTGGGCATCGGCGTGATGACCGCCGGGTCCGGCCGGTCGCTGGGCGGGGCGCTGCACGAAATCCTCACCTCGCGCGGCCTGTTGCTGCTGATCGGCGGCACGGTGGTCGGGGCGTTGACCGGGGAAAAGAACTGGGCCGACGTGTCGCTGTTCTTCGACACCAAGGGGCCGATCTTCCGCGGCGCGCTGTGCCTGTTCCTGCTGCACATGGGCGCGGCGGCCGGCGAACGGCTGGCCGACCTGCGCCGCGTCGGCCCGTTCCTGCTCGGCTTCGCCATCGTCGTGCCGGTGCTGCACGGGGCGCTCGGCGTCTGGCTGGGGCACGTGGCCGGGCTGTCGGTCGGCGGGGCGACGGTCCTCGGCGCGATGGCGTCGAGCGCGTCGTACATCGCCGCCCCCCCGGCCGTGCGGCTGACCCTGCCCGAGGCGAACCCGACGCTGTCGTTGACGTGCGCGCTGGGCGTGACCTTCCCGTTCAACCTGCTCGCCGGCATCCCGCTGTACTACGAGATGGCCCGCCGGCTGGGGTAACTCTTGTTAGCCCGAAGCGCGAGCGAGGGTCGCACCGCGCGGAGACAGAGTTCGAGGCCTGTGACTGTTCTGAATTCCCCCACCAACATTGCCCGCGCCCGCTTCGACCCTCGCCCGCGCTTCGGGCTAACGCGCCTCCGGCGAAATCCTTCTCACTCGGAGACTCCCGACCATGCCTGACCTGACTCGCCGCACCCTCCTCGCCGCCGCGGCCGGGAGCCTCGTCGCCCCCGCACTGGTCCACGCCGCGCCGCCGCGGCCGGCCGACCTCGGCCCGGCGGAGGCGCTCGCGCTGCTTTACGCCGGCAACGCGCGGTTCGCCGCCGGCACGCCGACTTCGCCGCACCGCGATCTGGCACGGCTCAAGGAGGTCGCGCCACTGCAGACGCCGTTCGCGGCGTTCCTGGGGTGTGCCGACAGCCGCGTGCCGGTCGAGATCGTCTTCGACCAGGGCTTCGGCGACTTGTTCGTCACGCGCATCGCCGGCAACGTCTCGACGCCGGAGATCACCGGGAGTCTGGAGTTCGGGGCCGAAATCCTGGGGGCCAGGGTGCTCTTCGTCCTGGGCCACACGAGTTGCGGGGCGGTCACGGCGGCGGTCAAAGGGGTCGAGGTGCCGGGCCAGATCAGCTCGTTGTTCTACCATATCCGCCCGGCCGTTCGCGCGGCCAAGGGCGACGCGGCCGCGGCGGTGCGCGAGAACGTCCGCAACCAGATGGACGTGCTGCGCGAGTCGTCGCCGGTCCTCGCGCGACTCGTCCGCGCGGGCAAACTCGTGGTCGCCGGCGGCGTTTACGACCTGGGGACCGGCCGCGTCACCCCCGTGGAGTTGTAGCGTGAGCGACCCGCACCCCGACGATCGCGGCGGCCACGGCCACCACCCGCCGCCGTTCCGCCGGCTGCTCGGGCTGCTCGCGCCCGAGTCGGCCGACCTCGGCATCGTGCTGCTGTTCGCCGTCGGCGTCGGGGTGTTCACCCTCGCCACCCCGGTCGTGGCGATGGCGGTGGTGAACACGGTCGCACTCGGCACCCTGCTCCAGCAACTCGTCGTGCTGTGCGTCGCGCTGTTCGTCGCCCTCGGCCTCGCCGGGCTGTTGCAGCTCCTGCAGACGGTGACGGTCGAGTACCTGCAGCGGCGCGTCTTCGTGCGGGTCGCCGCCGACCTGGCGTACCGGCTGCCGCGCGTGGACGTGCGGGCCTTCGACCGGCAGAGCGGGCCGGAACTGGTGAACCGCTTCTTCGACGTGTTGACCGTGCAGAAGTCCGGGGCGACGCTCCTGCTCGACGGCGTCACGATCGCCCTGCAAGTCTTCCTCGGCCTGCTCTTACTGGGCTTTTACCACGTCTACCTGCTCGGCTTCGACCTGATCTTGTTGGCGGCGCTGCTCGTCCTGTTCACGGTGCTGGGCCGCGGGGCGGTGCGGTCGGCGGTGCGCGAGTCCATTGCGAAGTACCTCGTCGCCGGGTGGATGGAAGAGGTCGCCCGGCACCCCGTCGCGTTCAAGGCGGCCGGCGGTGCGGACCTGGCTCGAAGGAAGACCGACGCCCTGTGCCGCGAATACCTCGACGCCCGGTCCGACCACTTCCGCGTCCTCGCCCGGCAACTCGGCTTCGCGCTGTTCCTCCAAGCCGCGGCCAACGTCGCCCTGCTCGGCCTCGGCGGCGTATTGGTCATCCGCGGCGAACTCACCCTCGGCGAGTTGGTCGCCGCGGAGATCGTCGTCACGCTGGTCGTGGCCACGTTCACCAAGCTCGGCAAGCAACTCGAAGCGTACTACGACCTGCTCGCGGCCGTCGATAAGCTCGGCTACCTGATCGACCTGCCGCTCGAACGCGCCGGTGGCGGCGACTTGGCTCCGACGCCCGGCGGGGCCGCGCTCGCCGTCCACGGCGTGTCGTTCGGGTACGACGGCACCCGCCGCGACGCGCTCGCCGAATTCTCCCTGCGTCTGGACCCGGGGGAGCGCGTCGCGCTGGTCGGGCCGAACGGGGCCGGCAAGAGTACCCTCGTCGAGTTGCTGTACGGCCTGCGGTCGCCGGCCCGCGGCTGGGTCGAACTCGACGGGGCCGACCTGCGCACTTTGAAGCTCGACGCCGTGCGGGCGTCGGTCGCCGTGGTCAAGGGCGTCGAGGTGGTCGAGGGCACGGTCCGCGACAACCTCGTCATGGGCCGGGCCGGCGTGACCGTCGCCGCCCTGCACGCGGCGTTGCGCCAGGTCGGCTTGCTCGACGCGGTGACGCAGTTGCCGGACGGCTTCGACACGCGGCTCGGGCCGGGCGGGGCACCGCTGTCCCTCGGCCAGGCGAACTGCCTGATGGTCGCCCGCGCGGTCCTCGGCCGACCGCGGCTCTTGATTCTCGACGAGTCGGTGGACAACATGGACGCCGAGACCCGCGCGACCGTCCTGCCCGCCCTGCTCGGCCCCGAGGCCGGCTGGACCCTGCTGGTCGTCACCCACTCCGACGAGGTCGCCCGGCTGTGCGGCCGGGTCGTCCGCCTCGACCACCGCCCCCGTTGAGGAGAGTTCGAGGGCGTTCCAGCGGCCGCGGACTCTGGCCTCCCCCCGGTTGCGGGGGGATCGAGGGGGGTTGCGACGACCCCACCCCAGCCCTCCCCCCAAGCGGGGAGGGGGCCGGACGAGGGCCGCCTGTTACGCCGCCCCGTTGAGCAAACTGAAAGGAACACGATGCACGTTACCGTCACCCACCCCGCTCCCGAGACTGACACCGCGATGACACTCGCGGAAACCCCGCGCGGGGTCCGCCGCTTCGCCTGGGGACTGGCGCTGCTGTTCGCGGCGCTGGTGCCGGTGCTGATGTTCGCGCCCTGGACGCAGACGGTCCACGGCACCGGCCGGGCCATCGCCTTCGACCCGGTGCGGCGGCCCCAGGCGATCGTGTCGCCGATCCAGGGCCGCGTTTTGAAGTGGCACGTCAAGGAGGGAGACCGCGTGCGGCCGGGCGACCGCATGGTCGATCTGGTCGATAACGACCCGCGCCGGTTAGAGATGCTGCGCGAGCAACTGCTGCTCGCCGACCAGCGCCGCGCCCTGGCCCATTCGAGCGTCGCCGAGCACGAGAGCCGGCTGCTGTTCGTCGCCGCCGAAGCCCCTCTCCGGGTGGCCCAGGCCAAGGCCCGCCTCGAAGCGACCGAGGCCGCCGTGCCGCGGGCCAAGCAAGCGCTCCTGCGGGCCAGGGCCGACGAACTGCGCGAGGGGCAGGCGTACCGCCGCACGGAGGAAATCTACAACACCCCGGTCGCCGGCCTCAAGCAAGGCGGCGCGCTGTCGAAGGACCAATTGGAGCAGGCCGCGCGGGTCTGGACGAACGCCAAGGAGATGATCCCGCTCGTGCAGGCCGAGGTGACCGTCGCCGAGAAGCAGTCCGCCGCCGCGCTCGAAGAGTTCAAGGCCGTCGGCCAGCAGACGCAGGCGATGGTGGCGACCGAGAACGCGGTGCTAATCGCCCGCCGCGCGGACGAGAAAGCGACCGACCAGCAGTACCTGACCGTGGACAGCGAAGTGAAGCGGCAGGAGAACCAGTTCGTCGCCGCGCCGACGGCCGGGACCGTCTTCCGGGTGCTGGCCAACGCCGAAGCCGGGGGGCAACTGGTCAACCCCGGCCAGCAGATGGCGCTGCTCGTGCCGGACCTGACGCCGACGGCCTTGACCGACGCCGACACCCCCGGTATCGTCGCCGAAGTTCTGATCGACGGTAACGACTTGCCGCTGGTCCGCAAGGGGGACCGGGCGATCGTGCAGTTCGAGGGCTGGGCGGCGGTGCAGTTCGCCGCGTACCCCGAGGCCGCCGCCGGCACCTTCGAGGGCCGCGTCTACCTCGTCGATCCGACCTCCGACGGCCAGGGCCGCTTCCGCGTACTGATCGAGCCGGCCCCCGGCGCGGCCTGGCCCGGCGACGAGTTCTTGCGCCAGGGGGTGCGGGCGCAGGCCTGGGTGCTCGTCAAGGAAGTCCGCCTCGGCTACGAGTTGTGGCGTCTGCTGAACGGCTTCCCGCCGGCCCGCGAGGTCAAGTCGAAGGAGTCGCGGCAGATACTGGGCGTCGGCCCGGTCGTGAAGAAGTGACCGGGGGACGTTCACGGATGAACCGCCGCATGACCCGAACCGCCTGGGCCGTCGCGCTCCTGAACGCGACCGGGTGTGCGTCGCAGCGTAGCCCGCTGCCGCCGGACGCCTTCGTCCGCGCCCCGCAGGCGACGCCTCAACTCGCCCCGCCCCAGCCGGCCGCCGAACTGCCCGCGCCGCCGGTCGTCGCCGCCCGTCCCGCGACCGAGCCGTTAGCCTTGCGCGACGTGTTGACCAGCGTGGGGGAGCACTTCCCGCTGCTGTACGCCGTCGAGCAAGAGCGGGCCATCGCCGCCGGCCAACGGCTGTCGGCCGAGGGGCAGTTCGACGCGGTGTTGCGCGCCCGCGGGTCCGAGCAGGCCGGGACGTTTTCCAACGGTCGGGTCGATGTCGGCGTCGAGCAACCGCTGACCGACGGCGGTATCACGACCTTCGCCGGCTGGCGGCTCGGCGGCGGCAACTTCCCCATTTACTACGGCGACCGCAAGACGGCCGACGGCGGCGAGTTCCGCGCCGGCGTGACCGTGCCGCTGCTGCAAAACCGCGACACCGACCCGCGGCGGGCGCGGCTCCGGGCGGCCCAGATCCAGGAGCAACTCGCCGAGCCGACCGTCCGCCGGGCGCGGCTCGACTTCGTCCGCAGCGCCGGGCAAAACTACTGGGCGTGGCAGGCGGCGGGGGCGCAGTACCGCGTCGCCGCCGAACTCGCCGACCTGGCGAGCCGGCGGCAAGAAGTCGTCGATGTGCGGCAGAAGGGCGGGCTGATCTCGGCCTCCGCCCCGGCCCTGAACCGCCGCCTCATCGCCAGCCGGCAGGAGGCCAAATTGGCGGCCGAACGGCAGGTCCAGCAGGCGGCGTTGCGGCTGTCGCTGTTCCTGCGCGGCCCCACCGGCGACCCGATCCTCCCGCCGGCCGACACGCTCCTCACGGACTTCCTCGCGCTGGAGCCGCCCGCCCCGGACCCGACGCAACTGCAAGCCGACGTGACCGCCGCCCTCGACCGCCGGCCGGAACTCGCCCGCTTCCAGCTGGAGAAAGAACGGCGGAGCGTCGAGTTGAAGCTGGCGACGAACCAGGAGTTGCCGACGCTCAACCTGTTCGCCGGCGTGTCGCAGGACGCGGGGTTCGCCAAGAAGACGTTCACCGGCGACGGCCCGTTCACGACCGACCGCACGGCCGCGGAAGCCGGCGCGAGCTTCGAGGTGCCGCTCCCGCGCCGGGACGCCCGCGGCCGGGTCCGCACCGCCCAGGCCCAGCTCGCCCAACTACTCGCCCAGGAGCGCTACGCCCGGGACGAGATCGTGACGCAGGTGCAGGACGCCGTCTCCGAGTTGACGCTGACCTACGCCCGCCTCGGCCGCGCCCGCGACGAGCAGCGCGAGGCGAACAAGGTGCTCGACATCGAGACGGCGATCTTCGACAAGCAGCAGACGAGCCTGTTCGAGTTGAACCTGCAAGAGATCGCCGCGGCCGAAGCGAAAGTCCGGGTCGTCGCGGCCCTCGGCCAGTACCTCGCGGCCGTCGCCAACTACCTGGCCGTCCTCGGCCTCGACGCCGCCGGCCCCGGCGTCGGCGGGTGCGTGCTGCCGCGGACGGAGCCGGCAAAGCCGCGGTGACCTTCTCCTAAGCCACGAACTCGACGGCGGTCGGGGTCGGGATGATGCCGGCGGCGTGGCCGGCGTCGAGGAGCGCTTTCACGGCCGCGCGGCCGCGGTCGCCGTAGTCCAGCGTCCACTCGTTGACGTACATGCCGACGAACTTGTCCGCCAGCGTCACGTCCATGTCGCGGGCGTACTGGAGGGCGTACTGGAGGGCGTCGGCGCGGTGGTCGAGGGAGTACTGAATGCTCTGCTTGATGAGCTTGCTGACGCGGTGCATCGTTTCGGTGCCGAGGTCCTTGCGGACGACGTTGCCGCCCAACGGCAGCGGCAGGCCGGTGCGGTCTTGCCACCAGACGCCGAGATCGACGACCAGGTGCAGGCCCTGGTTCTGGAAGGTGAGCTGGCCTTCGTGGATGATCAGGCCGGCGTCGTACTTCCCGGACTGCACGGCCGGGATGATCTCGTCGAACGGCACCACGGCGAAGTTCAACTTGTCGGCCGCACCGATCGAGGCGTAGAGCAGTTTCAACGTCAGGAAGGCCGTCGTCAGCGTGCCGGGGACGGCGATTTTGATGGCGGGCAGGTCGCCGACGTTCAGAGGCGTGCGGGCCACGACCATCGGGCCGTAGTGGTCGCCCATGCTGCACCCGCTCGACAGCAGTGCGTACTTGTCGAGCAGGTAGCTGTAGGCGTGGATGCTCACGGCCGACACTTCCAACTCGCCGTTCATCGCCCGGCGGTTCAGCGTCTCGATGTCCTCCAGTTGGTGGACGAAGCGGAGGTCGCCGGTGTCGAACTTGTTGTTCGCCAGGGCGTGGAACATGAACGCGTCGTCGGGGTCGGGGGAGTGCCCCACGCGGATCGTCTGCATCGCGGCTCCGGTTGGAAGAGACCTCACCCACTGGCTCCCCTCTCCGACGCGGAGAGGGGAGCCAGTGGGTTCCAGTCGCGGTTTGTGAAGAGACCTCACCCCCCGGCCCCCTCTCCGACGCGGAGAGGGG
>JAYTSV010000073.1:0-28423 GCA_043745465.1 Fimbriiglobus sp. | reverse complement strand
GGAACCGCCCGCTGTTCGGGTCGTACTGCCGCGCCCGGTAGTACCCCTCACCGGTGACCCGCGACCACTCCCGACCCGCGTACCCGAACCGGTCCCCGCCGGTCCCGACGGCTGACTTCACCTGGCCGTAGGCCGTGTAGCTCTCGGCGTACAGCACCCCGCCCGCCGTCGTGACGACCTGCCGCACCGACCCCAGGTTGTCGGTCAGGTACCAGCCCACCGACCCCGCCGCCGACGTGCGGGCGATCAGGCTGTCCATCCCCTGCCCGAACAGGTACCGCGTCTGCAGCACGCCCGAGGCGTTGAAGTCCGCCCAGGCGTTGTCGCCCCGGTAGGCCGTCCACACCTGCACCCCGTCGGTGTTCACCCCGATGCGGCGGTTCGCGGAGTCGTAGGTGTACCCCTCGCTGCGTAACAGCACCCCGCCGGCCGTCTTCACCTGCACGCCGGTCAGCCGGTTCCGCTGGTCGAAGGTGTACGAAGTCACCTGCCCGTCGCTCCCCCGCGTCTTCGAGGTCCGGTTCCCCTCCGCGTCGTAGGAGTAGGTGTACGCCCCGTCCGCCGTCAGCCGGTTGCCGGCCCCGACGCCGTAGCCTGCCGAGTTGCGGTTGCCGTTGAGGTCGTAGCCGAACGACTCGGCGGCCGACCCTGTGACCCCTGTCAACTGGTTGGTGGCGTCGTAGGCGTAGCCCAGCGTGCCGTCCGGCCCGGTGTAAGTCGTCAGCCGGTTGGCGTTGTCGTAGCCGTAGGCGAACGCCGACAGCGCCCCCGCCGCGCTCGATGCGTGCGTGATCCCGGTCAGACGATTGGCGTTGTCGTAGCCGAGTGTCGTGCCCACCGTCGGCCCGGCCGACCCCTCGCGCCGCGTGACCGACACTTGCCGGCCGGCGGCGTCGTAGCCGTAGGCGGCGTTCGCACCGAGCGCGCCGCCGACGGTCAGCGACGCCCCCGACAGCTCCTTCCGCGCCGAGTAGCCGTACCCCACTTGGGTGCCGATGTTGTCCGCGACGGAGGTGAGGTCGCCGACCGCGTCGTAGCCCTGCGTAAAGACGAGGTACGGCACGCCGGGGGTGCCGGCGGTGTCGTCGGTCAGCCCGCGGCCGCGCGCGTCGTAAGTGTACGCGTCCGCGGAAAACGGGTCGGCCACGCTCACGAGTTGCCCGGCCACGTCGTAGGCGGCGGTCTCGGTATAGGTCACCGGCCCGGCGGCGGTCGCCCGCCAGGTCTCGCCGGTCGGCCGGCCGACGGCGTCGAAGGAAAATTGCCGTACCCGGCCGTTGCGGTCCGTCGCCTGGATCAGGTGCCCGTCGGCGTCGTACCCGGAACTCGTCACCTGCCCGCGCGGGTCGGTGACGGTCGAGACCTTGTCCACGGCCGCCGAGTAGGCGTAGGTCGTGACGTTGCCGACCGGGTCGGTGAGGGTGAGCAGCCGCCCGGCCGCGTCGTACACGTCGCGGGCGACCCCGCCCCGCGCGTCGGTGCTCGTCAGCGGCCGGTTGAGGGCGTCGAAGGTCACCGCGGTGGCGTGCGTAAGGGCGTCGGCCGTCGAGGTCTTGTTCCCCTTCGCGTCGTAGCCGAACGTCGCGGCGTTCCCCAGCGCGTCGGTCTGGGTCGTGAGCCGGCCGCGGGCGTCGTAGGCGAACGTCGTCGCGTGCAGCAGGGCGTCGGTCGCGGTCGCCACCGTGCCGTCGGCGTTGAAGGTCTGCGTCGATTGTTTGCCGAGCGCGTCCGTAAAAGTCGTCCGGTCGCCGCGGGCGTTGTAGGCGGACGTGGTCGTCCGCCCCAGCTCGTCGGTCTGGCTCAACGGTTCCGCCAACGAGTTGTAAGTCGAGGTGGCGAAGGTGCCGTCGGCGTTGACCCCCTGGGTCGGGTTGGCTTTCGCGTCGAAGAAGGTCCGGGTCCGCCGGCCGAGCGGGTCGCTCGCCAGCCAGGTCAGGTCGTTCGGGTCGTGGGCGGCGACGGCCACTCCGCCGTCCGGGGCGTCCACGCGGGCGGCACTGCCGAAGCCGCTCCAGTCGAACCGCGTCGCGGTGGCGTTGCCGCGGTGGTCGGTGGAGGCCGAGGCCGACTCCGCGGCCAGGACCGCCGGGGCCGGGTTCGCGGCGGTGCCCTGCGGGGCGGCCGCCAGCCCGTAGACCGCCTGCGGCGTCAATGCCTCGGGCGCGCCGGTGCCCCACTGAGCGGAGGCGGCCCGCCCGGCGGACCCGTAGGTGATAGCGGTCTGGCGCGTGGTCGGGTCGGTCACGCCCGTGAGCCGCCCGGCGGCGTCGTAGCCGTAGCCCCAGGCGCCGGCGTCCGCGTCGGTGACTGCGGTGAGCTTGCCCGAGGTCACGCCAAACCCCGTGGCCCGCCCCGCCGGGTCGGTGACGCTTTGCAACTTGCCGGCGGCGGTGTAAGCGAATGTGGTGACGAGGCCGTGCCGGTCGGTGACCGCGAGCAACTTGCCGGCGGCGTCGTAGCCGTAGGCCGTGGTGTTGCCGTCCCGGTCGGCGACGGCGGTCTGGAGGCCGGCGGCCGAGTACGCGACGACCGTGCCGTCGGTGAGCGTCTGGGTGTAGGTGCCGTCGGAGTTCTTCGTCAGCCCCGAGAAGTCGCCGGGGCCGTCGGCATACACTAGCACCACGGTGCCGCTTCCGCCCCCGCTGGAGCCGGGGCGGAAGTTGCCCCGGCCGCCGGCGGACACGATCAAGAGGCCGTCGGAGACGGTCACCAGCCGCTGGACCCCGGCGACCGACCACCCGGCCCCGTCGGGGGACGCGGCGTCGTTGACGACGTTCAGCCGGCCGGCGTAAGTCGTCGTCGCCGTCGAGCCGCCGCCGATCGCGGCGTTCGGCGCGACGGGCTTCTGGAGGGTGGCCGGGGGCGGCGGGCTGACGGCCGCCGGGCCGACGACGGCGACGCTGTAGTCGTAGCGGCCCGTGGCCAGGGCGGTCGCGTCGGCCTGCAGGGCGAATTCCAGGATCCCTCCCGGGTTCATTAGGCTCGTGTCGTACACGACCGCCGGCCCCGCGACTCCGTTGAAGGTGAGTTGGGCGGTCACCGTCGGCGGCACCGCCACCCCGTCCGGCAGTGCGTACCGGACGCGGACGACGGGCCGCGGGTCGGCGGCCGTGGAACCGTACACCAGCGCCGTCGCCGGCACGTCCGGGTTGTACGCGGGGAGGGCGTGCGCCGCCGTGACCCGCCCGGTGGCCAGGCCCAGGGCGGCGTCGCCCGCCGGCACGCCCGGCTCGCCGGCCGTCAAGTCCTCGGTGGTCGCCGCCGGGAACGACGCCGCCGTCGTCGGCGGGGCGGCCGCCCAGGCCGGCGAGTCGGTGCCCTCGACTTTGAACGCGAACGTCTGGGTCTGGGTGGCCCCGCCCGCGAAGGTGGTCGTCAGGCCGACGCTCTCCGTCCGAACGGCTCCGGCGAACGAACCCCAGGCGAATTGCACGTGGTAGGCCGCTTGGCCGGTGACGCCGGTGGCGTCGGGTGCCCCGGACAGGTTCCAGGCGTAAGCGGTGACGGCCGCACCGCGGACCTGGGCGACGAGGTCGGCCGTCCACCCGGCGAAATCCCGGTTCGGGGCCGCTTCGGTCAGGACCGCGCCTTTGTTGGCGTCGAGGACGTAAGACGGGTTTGCCAGAACGGCGGCTGATTGGGCTGGCGAGGACACGGCCGACGGAGCGAACGCCTGGGTGGCGGCGGCTCCCAGGGGCGGCTTCGCGGCGGTGGCCGCCGGGGTGCCGCCGGGCAGCGGCGCAGCCGTGCCGGCATCGGGGCGAAGAGCCGTCGGGTTCGCCGCGTCGGTCAACGCGGGCGATCGGGTGGGGTTCGGCGCGGCATCGGCCGTCGATGATGACGGGGGTGCGTTGGCTGCGGGGGCCGCGGCTCCGGCCGCCGAAGAACTCACGCCCACCCGGACCGTCCAGTCGTCGAGCCAGCCGCCCCGGCCCGAACCCGCCGAAACCCCGGTCGGCGGGACCGACGGCGTGGACGCGGCGACGCTGCCAACGCTCGCGGCGCGACCGGGAAGGCTCACCGGTTCGTCCCACCACGCCGGCTTCCGGGCGGCTTCGGCGACACTCGGCCCCGCCGCCGCCCCATTGCCCGTGGCCAGAAGCGGGACCGGCGGCGACCAAAGCAGGCCCGCGCCGACCGGCGCGCCGAGGGACGCCAGCGACTCGCTCGGGGCCTCGCGCGACTCCAGCCCTTCAATTTGCAACTTGGGCACGCGGGTGCGGATCGGAACCCTGGGCCCGCCGCCGAACGTTTTGGCGAGCAGTGCCCGCCAACGGCGGGCGGACGTAAGGTCGAGGCGGGGCAGTGAGGCGACAGACTGAGCCATGAGAATTCCTTCGCATGAGTTCAACGTGTGCTTGTATTGTCACAAACGACGCAGTCGGACCGGTCGGGCGATGAGAGGATTCTGAAGGGCGAGCTAACTGTACTTGTCTAACACTTAGGAAGTCAACGAAAAAACAAGATTTTCTGAAACTTTCGACAGTGAGTGTTCTTCGGATTGCACCGGACCCGAGCTCGAGCGCTCGGCCAACGGCAGAAGCGTGATACCAGCTCGGAAGTCGGCGACGAGCCACTTTTCTCGCCGACTGCCGATCCGGAATGGCCGCCGCCCGCTAGTCGTAGCATCCAACCCTTTCTGCGGTCCGGGCGGCTCACAGGTACTGCGGCCGCCTCCAGTGCCGCCACGGAACTGCTTCCCAGCCCCTGATTTCCCGAGGTAAAAGCTCGATATCCGTTTTGTCGCCCGACACCCTCATCCGGGCCTCGACGCCGATCACTGACTTCGCCTTCGACGTGCGGAAGGTCGTCGAGGCCGACGCCAAATCCTTCCCCTGTCATGGTGTCCTATTGCATTCCAATACTGATAGTCCATTTCAAGCCGGATTCGTTGTCAAGGTCACCTGGTCTTACCCCACTCCCACACAAGTATTTCCAAGGCTCTCGACAGGTCTCTCAGCACAAACCCCTGAGTTTCTGCTGGCTTCAGCGGTGTCACATCGCTGAAGCCAGCACTCAGCCTCTTGCGCGGCGTGTTTACCTGTGGTATCCTTCATTAACGTGGGTTAATGAATAACCCGCCGCCATCACGGAGGAACCTATGGCCCGCAAACGCACCCCAAAACCACCAACAGACGAACCCCAACGCCCGGCCGCACCCGCCACGGTCGAACCGCAAGCCGCCGAACAGGCCGCCCCGACACCCCCACTCGCACCGCCCCTTGTCGAAGCCGCCGACCCGATTCCGAGCTTCGCCGAGCGGGTGGGACCGAAGAAGGTCTGGCCGGCCGCGGCCGACCCGTTCGCCGTCGCCGCAGACGCCCTGGCCGGCGTGCGGCTGTTCGAGAGCCGGCGGGACCGCCAGATGGCGATCCAGTTCGCAGACGGCCGGGCCGCGGACAAGCCGAGCCGGGCCGTGATCGACACGATGAAGGAGGCGGGCTACCGCTGGAACCCGTCCGACCGCGTCTGGGCGCACCCGGTGCGGCCCGAGTCCGCCAGGGGCACCCGAATCGAGGCGGAACGACTGTACCAGGAGGTCTGCACGATGATCCGGCAGGAGAAGGGGGTCGAGTCCGGCCCCGAGATCCCCTTCTAGCCGCCGATCGTCCGAGGCGTCCGATGACGATCCCCCGACCCGACACGTCCCACAAAGACCTCGACCGCCAAGCCCGGTCGATGGCCGGCACCTGCGGCAACGACCGCATAGCGCGGGTCATTCCGTCCGTCGCCGTCGGGCCACGATCGCAGACGGTCGAATTAGTCGTGTACAGAAACCGCCGCAGTGACACCGACGGAGCACACCGGCACGCAAAGGCCAAGAACGATCCAGCACACAAGGTCGGTGGTCAACCGCCCCCGTTCAGCCGCGCCGCTCGTTTGATACCCCCAACGGGTATGCGGTTCTAACCGTGCGCAAAAAGCCCCCCCAGGACAACCGGCCCACCCTTTTCTCTAACGACGTTGACGATTCGACCGAACGCCAAAACCATGCACCCTACCCGACCGAAGGAGACCACCATGCAGTACAAGACCATCGTCCTCGAACTCCTGCGCCAGCGGACGGAGTTGCACGAACAGCTACGAATCAGCCGCAAGCTCCTGCCGACACTAGAGATGTACGCCCGCGAACTGATGGACGGCCACGACACCTGGAAGGAAGTCCTCCGGCGGGAGAGGCCAAACAGCCACCCGAGCCAGATCGCGTCGCAGGCTCTGGAACTGGCCCTGAAGCACCTGGAGGATCGTTTGCCGAGCGTTACGCCACAGGTCGAAGCGCAGAGCCTCTCGCTCGACAAAGCAATGGCGTACGTCCGAAATCTTTCGCCGCGCAAATAGCAGCTTCCCGTCAGCGCGGGTTGTTCGATCACCGCCCCGAATCGCCGCCGCCCGTCGAACCACCGCAGCCGCCCCAACCCGCCGCAACCCCAGTTCCCCCGACATCAGACTTTTCGACCACGGTCGGTTCGCCGTTGATCCGGCCAAGCCAGCCAGTGAAAACCCTTCCCGCGACAGCCGCCGCCTTCGCCAGCGGCGAGAAGGGGAAGGCCCGCGACATCCTCGCCGCCATCCGCACCTTGCAGGCCGTCGAGAATGAACAGCGGCCGGCCACGGCCGACGAGCAGCAGACGCTCGCCCGCTTCGCCGGCTTCGGCCCCGTCGCCCTGTCGATCTTCCCCGACCCGGTCAGCGGCCGCTACAAGGACGCCGGCTGGCAGGCTCTCGGCGAGGAACTGAAATCGCTGCTCACGCCGGCCGAGTACGACAGCGCCAAGCGGACCACCTTCAACGCCTTCTACACGTCGCCGACCGTCATCACCGCCATTCACGACGCCACCGAGCGTCTGGGCGTGCCCGACGGGGCCACGATCCTCGAACCCGGCTGCGGCACCGGCAATTTCATGGGCCGGCCGGGGGCACACTTTATCGGCGTCGAAATGGATTCCATCTCGGGGCGGATTGCGAAAGCACTCCACCCCCGCCAGGACATCCGCATCGAGAACTTCCGCGACACCAAGCTGCCCGAGGGCCGCATCGACGCCGTCGTCGGCAACGTCCCGTTCGCCGATTTGAAGCTCGACCACAAGGGGCAGAAATACTCCCTGCACGACTACTTCTTCGCCAAGTCCGTCGACGCCCTGAAGCCCGGCGGCGTGCTGGCCCTGGTCACCTCGCACTTCACCCTCGACAAGCAAAACGCCGCGATCCGCGAGTACCTCGCCGACCAGGCCGACTTCGTGGGGGCGATCCGTTTGCCGTCGGACGCGTTCAAGCGGGAAGGAACCGCCGTCGTGACCGACATCGTCTTCCTGCGCAAGCGGGCTGTTTGGCAGCCAGCCCACCACGTCGATCCCGACTGGCTGGGCGTCGCCCCGCTTTCGATCGATGGCGCGGAGGTTCCCGTCAACCGCTACTTCCTCAACCACCCCGAAATGGTCCTCGGCGACTGGTCGCGCAAGGACACGCTCTACGGCGGCGAGGGGCTGAGCGTCGTCTCAAACGGCGACCTGAAAACGCACCTCCGGCACGCCGTCGAGCGGCTTCCGACCTTCGACCCGATCCGGGCGTCAGCACAGGAGACAGCACAGGCCCCGGCCTTCGTCCCGCCGCCGCCCGAACGCCACATCGGCGAGGGCAGCTTCTTCGTCGGCCACGACAAGGTCGTCTACCAGTCCCAGGGCGGGCAGGGGACACCCGTCGTCTACGGCGGCACAACCCTGCGGTCCGACGGCACGCTGGTCGGCAAGCGCCTCGCGGCGCTGACGGGCCTGCGCGACCGGGCACGGCGCGTCCTGCAATCCCAAAACGAAGCCTGGCCCGAGGCCGACCGCACGGAAGCCCGCCGGGAACTCAACCGCGCCTACGACCAGTTCGCCGCCGCCTACGGGGCGATCAACAAGACGACCTTCGGCGAGACCGCCGACGGCAGCGCCGTTCGGCGGATGCCCAACGTCGTGAAGTTCCGCGACGACCCGGACGCCATGCTGGTGATGTCGCTGGAGGACTACAACGAGGTCACGGGCAAGGCGATCAAGGCGGCCATCATGCTCAAGGACGTGGTCGGCAAGACGCCGCCCGTCACCCGCGTGCGCACCGCCGAGGACGGGCTGCTCGTCTCGCTCAACCGGCACGGCACGGTGGACCTGCCCTTCATCGCGTCGCTCTACGGCAAGCCCGAAGACCAGGTCATCGCCGAACTCGGCGACCTGATCTTCCAAGACCCGCAGAGCGGCCGGTGGGAGACCGCCGACGCCTACTTGTCGGGCAACGTGCGGGCGAAACTCGCCGCCGCCGAGCGGGCCGGGTCCGCCTACGAGCGCAACGCCGAGGCGCTTCGGCTGGTGCAGCCCGACGACGTACTGCCCGGCGACATCGATGCCAATCTCGGCGCACCTTGGATACCCGAGCGGGACATCCAGGCATTTGCCGCCGACTTGTTCCGCGTCGCCCCGGCCGCGATCCCGGTCGGCCACCTGAAGAAAGACGCGGTCTGGAGCGTCGAGGCGGACTACGCCGCCAAGGCGTCGGTCGGGGCCACGTCCGAGTTCGGCACGGCGCGGGCCAACGGCACCTGGCTGCTCGACCTCGCCCTCAACATGAAGACGCCGACGATTTGCGACACCGTCCAAAACGGCGACAAAGAGGAGAGGGCGGTCAACCCGGACGACACCCTGGCCGCCCGCGAAAAGCAAAAACTCATCAAAGAGAAGTTCCGCGCCTGGGTGTTCGCCGACCCCGACCGCACCGAGCGGCTGGTGCGGACCTACAACGACACGTACAACAACTTGCGTCCGCGACTGTTCGACGGCTCCCACCTCGACTTCCCCGGCATGAACCAGTCCCTGACACTGCGGCCGCACCAGACGGACGCGGTGTGGCGCGGCATGAGTTCCGGCAACACCCTCCTGGCCCACGTCGTCGGGGCGGGCAAGACGTTCACGATGGCCGCCACCGGCATGAAGATGAAGCAGGCCGGCCTGATCCAGAAGCCGATGTACGTCGTCCCCAACCACCTCTTGGAGCAGTTCTCCCGCGAGTTCGTCCAGCTCTACCCGAACGCCAAGTTACTGGTCGCCGCCAAGGAAGACTTGACCCGCGAGCGCCGGAAGTTCTTGACCGCCAAGGTGGCCAGCGGCGAGTGGGACGGCATCGTCGTCACCCATTCCTCGTTCGAGCGCATCGGCCTGTCGCGGGACTACCAGGCGAAGTTCCTCAACCAGCAAATCAACGAGTACGACGAACTGCTGCGCGACCACGCCGGGGCGAAGGGGGCCAACCGCAACCTCATCAAGACCATCGAGAAGCAGAAGGCCGCCCGCGCCGAGCGGCTCAAAAACCTGCTGGCCGAGGACAAGAAGGACGACGGGCTGGTGTTCGACGAACTCGGCGTCGATCACCTCTTCGTCGACGAAGCCCACTACTTCAAGAACTTGGAGACCCCGACCAAGATGGACCGCGTCGCCGGCGTCCAGACCGGCGGGTCGGAGCGGGCCTTCGACGTGCTCATGAAAACCAAATACCTCGACGGGCGGCACAAGGGCCACGGCGTCACGTTCGCCACCGGCACGCCGATTTCCAACACGATGATGGAGATGTACACCATGCAGCGGTTCCTCGACCCGGAAGGGTTGCGCAGCCGCGGGCTGGAGCACTTCGACGCCTGGGCGGCGACGTTCGGCGAGGTCGTGGACACGATGGAGATCACGCCCGACGGTGCCGGACTGCGGCCGCGCAGCCGCTTTGCGAAGTTCACCAACCTGCCGGAACTCCAGCAAATGTTCCGGGCCTTCTCCGACGTGCAGACGGCCGAGATGCTGAAGCTGCCGACGCCGACCCTGGAAACCGGCAAGCCCATCATCGTCGCCTGCCCGATGTCGCACGAGCAGCAGGCCCTGCAACAAGAACTCGTCGAACGCTACGAGCGGCTCCGTTCGCAGAAGGTCGACCCGCGCGTCGATAATGCGCTCAACATTACCACCGACGGCCGCAAGCTGGCCACCGACGCCCGGATGCTGTCGGCCGCCGCCCCCGACTTCCCGCACTCGAAGGTGAACCGCCTCGTGGACAACGTCGTGGCCACCTGGACGAAGACCGCCGCGACGCGCGGCACGCAGATGGTCTTCGCCGACCTGGGCGTGAACCCGACCGCGTGGGGGTACTCGCCCTACGCGGAGATCGTGACCAAGCTGATCGAGCGGGGCATCCCCCGCGACCAAATCGCCGCCGTCGGCGACGCCGAGTCCGACGTGAAGAAACAGGCCCTCTTCGAGAAGGTCCGCACCGGAAGCGTGCGCGTGCTGATCGGCAGCACGGCCAAGATGGGAACCGGCACCAACGTCCAGAAACGACTCGCGGCCCTGCACCACCTCGACGCCCCGTGGAAGCCCGCCGAGGTCGAACAACGCGACGGCCGCATCCTGCGCCAGGGCAACGACAACGAGGAAGTGGCGATCTACCGCTACGTCACGGAAGGCAGCTTCGACGCCTACATGTGGCAGGCTTTGGAGACCAAGGCCCGGTTCATCAGCCAGGTCATCACCGGCGACAACGCCACGCGGCGGGCCGAGGACATCGGCAGCCAGGAACTCTCCTACGCCGAGGTCAAGGCGATCGCGTCGGGCAACCCGGCGGTGCTGACGCTCGCCGAGGCGGACGCCGAGTTGCAACGCCTGACCCTGCTCAAGAAGAACCACCTCGACGAGCAGTACGTCGCCCGCCGGCGGGTGCGCGACCTGCCGGACATCGTTGCCGGCCAGACCGAGCGGCTGGTCAAGCTCTCCGACGACGAGGCCACGACGACCGTCCACGCCCGCGATCCGGTCGCCATTGGGGAGAGGACCTACCCGCGCGACGACCTGTCCGACGTTCTGGCGGCCGCACTCGACGCCCTGCCGTGGGCCGTGGGCGAGCGGACCCGGTTCCCGCTCGGCCGGTACAAGGGGCTGCGGTTCGGGATCGTCATCCACCCGCAGTTCCCGCCCGAAATGTACCTCGACGGGGCCACCACCCGCCATGCCCTGCTGTCGAAGAACCACCAGGGGCCGCGGGCGGTCTTGAACGCCCTGGAGCGCCTCGCCACCGGCTACGGCGACGACATCGAGCGGGTGCGGCAAGACCGGGCCATCGCCGAGGGCCAGTTGAGGGACTACCAGGCCCGGCTCGGCCGGCCGTTCCCCCACGACACCTATTTGTGCGAACTCACGGCCTTGCGCGACCACCTCAAAGCCGGGTTGTCCACTTCGGCCCATCAGCCGGAAGACGGCGAGGGGCCGAGTGCGTCCGAACTCGCCGAGCGGATCAAGACCTTGAGGGCGGCCAACACCGTCGAGGCGTCTGCGCCGCGGGACCGGCAGAAGCACTCCACGCCCGAGGAGCCAATCACCGCCCGCATCCGGCGGCATAGGAAAGAACATGCAGTGTCCGATCCAGCGGTAACGCCTAATCCCTTTGCGGATAATGGAGCAGCTTCGCTGTCAGAAAGACCGCAGGACTCACCCGAGCGCCCGCCGATGACGTTGACGTTTCAGGAACGAATTGCCCGAGAGCGGCAGCAGATGTCTGAAGGCAATAATCTCACCTGATCGCGGAAATTAATATTATCGGCACCATCGAATACGACCTTTCGCCAGGAAGAAATGGCTATTGCAGCCAACCTGTCGCCACACCGAAGGTGAAAGGGAAGGAAGTCCCTTTGAATCCACATTCACGCTCCAGTGTGGTCTTGCGTCCTGAAGCAAACTCATGTGGAGAACTTCTCCACAGCCGCAAGGGCAGATCATCGCAACGAACCACAGATGCGGTCCTTCTCCCGCGATGTAGAGTGTTTTCTCGGCGAGACGGTCAGGAAATTCTTCCAGATTGACGCAGCAATACGGACGATCCCAGGCTGACGCCCACCAGTTACGAACTTGTTGCCATAGTATCGTTAATATATTCATTCGATAGCGACCTTATTCGCTCAGAATAGGCATGTCGAGCAGAGGATTCATGTCCCCACGACCCACATGCTTTGACAGTCGCGAGCAGGCCGCGCCATCCGGCTTCGCATATAAGTGCATTTGCGAGAGGCTGATCGAAGTCCACGCATAAGCATCGTTGGGATCGTCGCGATAAGGATGGATACGGGCGAGAAACTCATTCACCGCCATACTGGCGAAGTACATGTTCACACTAATAACGGCTGGGCGGTCCTCTCGGATTCCGCGAATGTACCCGACCTTCAAACGCCGCTCGTACTCGCCAGGATCGGTCCTGCGCATCGCTTCCGCTTCAATATCCTCCGGCGAAATGACGCCGCGACTCATCAGGCTCGATCCACCCGGTTGCAAATAATGCACGCCTCCGCAAACCTGGGAAACTCCTCCCGAGCCGTCCGCTTCCAAGCGGACTCCGACATCGAAATACGGCAGGCAATAAAAGGTCGCCAGGCGGTTCAGGAGGTTGCGGCCCTCCGCTCCATCCATGCAGCCGAAAACCACGTCGCACTCGGCGACCCGCTTTACGGTTTCGGGATTGACGAGGTTCGCTTGGAGTGGGGTCACTTCCGTGCCGAGGCCAATGCGTTCGATTTCATCTGCCATGACCTCCACTTTCGGTCGCTTGCCCGTTGCATCCCGCATCGTTGCATGGAGAACCCTGTTGAGGTTCTTCTCCTCTACAACATCAGGATCGACCAACAATAACCTGCCGAAGCCAAGGCGAACCAGTTGTTCGATCAGTGGGCTACCCGTGCCCGAACAGCCGATTACGGCAGCGGACAACGTCCGTAGTCTCGCAGTGGTTCCTTTGCCGAAGAGCTGGGCATGACGCTGTGTGAAAGTGGGCAAGGCTCCGCCCGTAGCGTCGTCTGGCCAGAAATGAAAGTCGTCCCCAGCGACCGAGACCGATTGCAGCGGATCAAAGCTACCGTCCTCTGCCACGACGCGGCCGAAGATCTCGCCGCTCGGCAGCATCACGCAGCTTGCGTGCGGCTGGTTTCCATCGAACCATCCATACACCGAGCCGAAGAGAGAGAGGTCCGACACGTCATCGACCTCAGAAAAGAAGCGGTAGTCTCCCCGGTGACTATGAACCTTCACAACGGCCAATCCGCGACGGATCGCGGTTTCGAGATGCGGCAGCAAGAGCGATGTCGGCCACGACACCCGAAGTGGTGTGCGGTTAGAACAGGCGGCGTGTGGAATCGGAATCAGTTGATGCACGGAGAGTAGATTCGAATGTGTCCCTGCCCTTCGGCCGCAAAGGAGCACAGCAACCGCCTCGTTGCCATCCGGTGGGAAGAGGTGTTCCCGAAGGGTACGGTAATGCACACCCGAAATCCGTAGGACGGTCTTCATGCTGCAACCCTCGGAAGCTCGCGCTTCAGCCAATGGTCGACAAGGAGCAAGTGCGTCGCCACGGTATCAACCCCCGCCCGCCACGGGTTATCTGCCGTGCGATGACGAGACCATTGCTGCCATTCCTTGCCGTCGAACGGTCGTGGTGTCAGGTTGTTGATGCCTTTTCCGCAGGTCAACGAAAGGTGCGGATGGAAATACACCATGTCGATCTGCCCGTCCGGGTAAGAAGCCGGAAGCATCAGCCCGGCCAAGACCGCCGAATAGTTGTAGCCGGAAGGCACTGGCCAGTTATGAATCACCAGCCAGCACGTTTCCCCTTCCTTTACCGTTTCCCACGGCATGCCGAGACCTTCGACGAATTGCTCGTCTTCTTCAGGCAGTTGGAACCCCCGTCGCATGGATCAGCCCTCCGTCTGGTCCAGAGGCAGTGTCATGAACCGCTCAACACCGTGCTTGGTGAAGTCCGCGACCTCGTCCAGCCCGATCGGCTTGACCTGCCCGCCATGCAGCTTCTGGGAGATCGAGTACCTCTCCGGTGGCGTCTTTCCCGCCACCTCCAAGAGTTGCCGCCCGGTCATGTGGGGCACGTGGACCGTGTGCTTCACTTTGTCGATGCGGATGACGTACCGCTCCGCCTTCGGCGGGCGGATGTTCTGCTTTCCGTAGACCTCGATTTCCACTTCCTCGTGGATGTCTTCGCCGGCGACCGGGGCCGGCCCGGAAGTGCTTGACTCGTTCAGGCTCATTTTTACTCCTTGCCGGAATCGCCGGCGTAAGATAGATTGTGACGGACTCGTCAACTGACGGGCCGCGAAAAGGGACCCGAAGCCGTCACAAAATAGTTTACGTAGTCGTCACACTGGAGTCAAGGAGAACATGGCAGAATTATTCGGCGAGCGATTACGCCGCATCCGCGAAGATAAACGTCTGACCCAGTCGGACCTCGCGGCAAGGACCGGCTTCCAGCCTTCCGCGATTTCGCATTTCGAGTCCGGAAGGCGTTCGCCATCGTTTGATAACCTGAAGAAACTCGCTGACGCCCTCGCGGTGACCATCGACTTTTTGCTTGGCCGCGAGACCCTTCCCACGACGGCCGGCCCAGTTGCAGAAAAACTGTTTCGCAACTTCGAGCAAATGACGGCCGAGGACCAAGATGACCTCGCAAAGTTCGCCGCCATGCTGGCGGAAAAGAACCGCCGCCGCCAGGAGGACAAATAGGTCATGTCCGACAAAATTGCTCGCGCCGAGGCAGAACATGCTGCCATTCGAGTAGTAAAAGCCTGTGGTTTTTCCACTTTGCCAATCTGCCCCTTTGAAATCGCAAAGAAGCACAACATCCATGTCGAGCCGAAGTCATCGAGCAAGCCGGGCGTATCGGGCTTCCTCATGCGTGTCGGCAACAGTTTCGGCATTCGGTATGCCCAGCACATACAGAACGAAGGCTTCATCCGCTTCACCGTTGCCCACGAACTTGGCCACTATTTCCTTTCCGGCCACCCCGAGAAACTTTTTCCGCGTGGCGACGGCATCCACGAATCCAAGAGCGGATTCATTTCTGGTGACCCTTTGGAGCGACAGGCTGACTGCTTCGCAGGTGCGTTGCTCATGCCTAACAGTTTGTTCCGCAAAGCCGTGGATGACGCGGGAACCGGATTTTCGGCAATCGAGATGCTGGCAAAGAAGTGTAAGACATCAATCACATCTACAGCCATCCGGTTCACGCAGTTTACCGACGAGGCCGTCGCCGTCATTGTGAGCAGCGGACGACATATCGATTATTGCTTCATGTCGGATCGCATCCGCGACCTTCGCGGTATCACCTGGATCAAAAAAGGCGATCTGCTACCGACCGGAACTACGCTGGACTTTAACTGCGACCGCTCTAATATCGAAGAAGTCCGACAAGAAGAGGGAACCAGCTCCCTCGATGAATGGTTCGATGGCGCACCAGTCATTGAGATCAATGAAGACGTGGTCGGCTTGGGCAGCTACGGCAAGACCTTAACCGTACTGTATACGGATGAGGATATTGAAAAATCCGATGACGATAATTATGATTGATTTCGCTCACAGACAAGGCTCTTAGCTCGACTTGTGCAGTTTCTTTGGCCGTCTCGCCAGTAGCATGGCGGGGTAAACGCCCCGTTCTCGCTGCCCACGAACGGTCGCCGTGCTCCTCCCCGCCGAGGCCCAGTCGCTGCTCGCGGCCTCCGCCCCGCACTTCATCCCGCCGGACCTTCGCCTGGTTCGTCACCCCGACCGCGGCGAGCCCGGCTCCCACCGGGACGAGTACCCGTTCACCACCGACCAGGCCCTGACGCCCGAGTCGGTCGTGTCGGCATACTGCGGCCGCTGGTCAATCGAGACGACGTTTCAAGAATGCCGGTCGTGTACCGGCTCGGAGACGACTCAAGGCCGATCACGGAAGACTGTCTGCCGGGCCGCCCCTGCATACTCGGGTTGTACTCGGTCGTCGCCGTCCTGTCCCACGCGCTCCCCGAAGCCAAGCGGACGGGGTCGGTGTCGTGGGCCGGGAAGGAAACCGCTTGCAGCTTATGAGGCTCAGAACTCGGGAACCAGGTGGCGGGCCGCCCGCCGGCACTCCTCGACCTCGGACGCTACCCTGCGGGCGGTGGCCTTCGGACCGACCCCGCACCCGTGAGCATGAGGGGAGGAACGCCATGGGCACCATCGCGCCGGGGATCGACGTCCCCAAGGCCACACTCGACTGCTGCCTGCTTACAGCGACATCGAATCGTAGGCGTACCCCAGCGCGGCGATGTCGAGCAGGTCGTCGTACGACTCCGCCCACGGATCCATGATGAGATCGGACCCGGTGAGCAGCGGCACCGGAGTCGGATTCGACCGTCGCCAGATGTGCCACAACCGGTCGATCTCGGCGTGGTGCAGCCAGAACATCGGATCGCTGGGCGACGTGCTGGTATTGTTCATGATGCCCCCGATCCAGGCATGGCCGTGATTGTGGGCCGGCAGTTCGGACCCATCTGGCCGCTTGCCCCAGCCTTCAATCCCGTAGGTGAACTTCGTGTAATCGTTCTCGCCGGTCAATCCGGTGTGCTGGATCGAGAATTGGTTGACGATGATGCCGACGTCGGCGACATTGGCTTTGGCGGGCGGCGGGGCGTCCTTGCGAGCCGGCGGCGTCAACCCCGAGTTGGGATCCTTGGCGGGCAGGAAGCCGGCCAGCCACGCAGGGAACGGATTCTGCCAGCGCCAGTAGGGAATGCCGAGTTTCTCCGTCGCCGTCGGGCGGAGGAGCGCATCGACGCGTTGAAGCTCCCGCTCGAACTCGAGCAAGTAGCGGCGGTGCCAGGCGAGGAAGCGATAGAGGCCCACCTCGCCCATCGTCCCGTGCATGTTGTGGGACATGTCCATGTGCTGCTGAATCAGTTCGAGGTATTTTCCCTCTTCGACCAGTTTGACGATGGCGATTTTGAAGGCCGTCTGCTCCGCGAGGGACAGCCCGCCGCTGGCCTGATCTTTGCGGGTGGTCACCGCGACGCCGGCGGGCGCGCGGGGCAATCGCGCAGCGTTGGGGGCTGCGCGACCGCGCGTTAGCTCGTTGTGAGCCTTCGCGAGTGCTTCCAACTCCTTGTGCGGGAAGCCGCGCGCGATGACCTCATCGAACGTCTCGGGATGGCCATGTCCGCCGGAGTGATGCGAATGATCCACGGTGTTTCTCCTCGCCAGTGATGAAGGAACGCTGGACGGCCAGGGTCAATTGCTGGGCCGGCAGCAAGGGATACTTTCTAACCACGCAAAGCCAAAATGCAGGCCCGGTCACCTGCCTCCGTAGGTTCGGCCGTGTCCTTATGACTCAATCCGTATTACTTCCGCTTGACATTTCTAAAAGCACGCCTCGTCAGTCCGAGGCGCAGCCTAGTGAATGTCGCGATCACCTCGGCGGGACGATAAAGGCATTTCGGATGACGTGGCTAATCTTGATCTTCAGGCCCGGCAAATCCTTGTCATTCTCGTTCACCTTGGACGTATCGTGACAGCCAAAGCAGTTGAACTGCTTGTGCTGCGTGAACGTTTCCATCGTGGAGTTTGACAGTTTTTTCTCACCCGCGAATATTTTGTTCTCAGCTGGCGGGGGAAGGAAAGGAAACTTCTTGCCGGCGGCGAAGTCCGCTTTTGGATCCTTGAGCCAGACCGCCCCGATGAGTTGATAATTGCTCCACACCGAGAGACTCGGAGTCGCGGCGAGCTGGCTCCGGACACTGCCGTTCAGGCTGCAAACGTCATCATCCGGCTTGATCCCATCGTCACCCGAGTTAAACTCGCGATACACATCGACGATAGGACTCAACGTCTGATTATTATTCGGGTCGCGCATCGTGAGCGGCGGATTGGGCGTTGTGTTCTCATCCGGGACCGGGTTCACATTTGACTTGTTCGCTGGCGTTCCCTTCCTGTATAAAGTGTAATTTTTCGCGCCATCGACGGGATCGGTGGGTGCCAATAGCTTCGATGGCGTGGGAGAATTCTCGACGTGCTCGAACGATGCCCAGACGAATTCGGGGTGGCCCGGCGTGGTTCCGACAACGTGAAGCCCCACCAGCGCGACCGTCTCATTGCGGGGATTACCCGCGTCCGCCTTGATCACCTTTCCCGTTCCAGTCATGACCTCGATCAAAGTGGGAACTTGTGCGTCGGTGATGAAGAAGGCCCTCTTCAACTCTTTCAAATTGTCCGGCTTCTTCTCCTCGTCCGTCAGAACACGCCAAGCCGATTTCAGTTCGAGACAGCCCGCAGGGAACTCCTTTTCTGGATCAACATCCTTGATCTGTTCGGCAGTCTTCAGGGCCAAGGTGTTGCGAATGAAAGAGACGAACTCGCTGTTGATATGCTGGCCGTAGTAGAGACAGCGATTGTTGTGATCGACGATGACCCCTTGCGAACCCGCCTGCGCGAACGCCTTCGTATGAACATTGTGCGTTGTACTTGGGGAGTTGCGCACGGAGAGCGAGAGAATGTGCTTTTTGCTCGGGTCTCTCGCGGGAGCGGCTGCCATTTGCAACTTTTTGCCGCCGCCTGCATCAAAGAGTTCGTTCGGGGTGTCGAAGAGCACGAACCGCGGCACCTCGATCTCTTTCTCGGACTGCGTCAAATACAGGAACGATTGCCAGGCCCACTTGTAGAAGTCGCACTCGTCCGCACCGACTTTCGGAAAGTCCGCCTTCACTGCCGGGGTCTTGGGGAACCATTCCGGGGGTGCCTTGCAGTCGTTCTGCGTGCATTCCGTCCGGGGGTCTGCGGGCTCTTTGGGAATAACGGGCTGGTTGACCACAACAGGCTGGTTGGGCACCTCGCGCTTGTCACAGCTAACGCCGACAGCCAGCAACGATCCCAGTGTTGCCAAAATAAAGAATATCCGCATGAGTATCCCTTGTGTTGGAAGTTGTGGCACGATATTTTCACGACGCGCCGTCTTGAATCGTCACCGACGGTTAGGCCGTGTGGACAGTGGTTCCGCAAGTGTAGCCTCAGTAAGTAGTTGCGTTAACGAACTCAATTAAGCAAAATCGTCGTAAATCGTTGCTCCACAAGCACTTGCGCAACTACTGTCCACACGCCCTAGGGAATCGAATCCTTGGGAAACCCATTCTTCAGCCAGGCCTCAAGGTCTTGGAGAACTTGCGCCCCGGTGACCGTCTTCGTCGCTGGCGGAGCGGGGGAAAGGATTGTGCGGTCGGGCACGGTGATCGTCCTGCCGACATCGGTCAAGTGTGGTCCGCCGAAGGGCATCATCTGTTCGATACCCGCGAAACCCGAAGACTCGGCCAGGATCAGAAAGAGGGGCGAGAGCAGCGGGGCGTCCTTCCAGATGATCGGAATCGGCGACCCGCGATAGGACACATGCGGAACGGTGCCGTTGATGAAGTCGTCGTAAGTGACCGGTGTCGTCACGCCACCCACAGTCTTCACTTTCCAGAACGACTTGTGGGGACTGTTGCTGATAGTCCCCAGCGAAGCTAGGCCAGATAGATAATCTTGCACTGTCTCGAATCCGATCGTAGTCGCCATATCGAATTCCTCAAGGTAAAGTGTACGGTTAAAAATGATACTTCATCAAACCGTATTTATTCGTGCAAGCACGGTTCATGGCCCGAACGACCCAGCTCACATGCCCTACCCACTCTGCGAACAGGAGCGTTAGAAAACATACATGCGGGCCGGGTCAGGTGCAGCGCATGGTTAGGCCTTCAGGCTCGTGACAGGCTCTATCGCGGACGTAGCAGCTATCAAAAGCGATGAGCCTATGAAAACATCAACGACGTTTTGCCCGACTGGCCCGGATAATACAATCGCAGTCGAGCAATATACTTCCGGCCGCTAAACAGCCGGTAGACGATCGCGGCGTTGCGGTCCTCCCCGCTGTCGTCGTCGCCGGCAAGCATGCGCGGCACGCCGTTGATGTCTTCAAACAGGACGAGCAGGGCATCAGTGGCCCCCTTCGTTTCGATCTTGTACTTCCGCGATTCCGTGGGCTGGAGGTCGTAATCGAGTTGCTGCCCGGCATTGATATCGACGGCTGCCGATTGGAACGGCTGAAGCATCGGTAGCGCCGTCGGCAGCGGCGGGTACCACTTCAGAGCCCACTCCTTGTCGAGTCTTGAGAGCGTACCGGGCGGTGTGAGGCCGCCGGCATCGTACTTCTTCGGTTCTTCGATCAGGCCCGGCTCGAACTCGTATTCCATGATCGAGTCGGGGTCCCAGGTCGAACCCTGGACCTGTGTCGTCGATAACTTTTCCAGGATGTTGTGAAACGTGGTGTCGCGGGACCACTTGTTGGGCGGCCCGCCGAGGGACGCGTATACGGCTTCCTCGTGCCACTTAATCCCTGCGAACGGGTTTTGGTGTTCGTGTTCCATGGCCAGCACGTGACCGAGTTCGTGCAGGGCGGTCCCGCGGCCGTACAGTGTGGTGAGATCCCAGCCGTACACCGTTGTCGGTTCGTCCATCGGCACGGTCAAAATTTCTCGTCCGACCGCCGAGGCAGAGATGGCATCATCGGCCGAGTAGCCGATCCGGATTTCGGCCTCACTCAGTTGACTGACTTCCTGAAACTTGAGGCCGATTCCGACTGCCTTCCACATTTCTAACGCGCCGCGGATCGCATCCGCCTGTGTTTTCGGAACGGCAAAGTGCCCGGTATCGAAAAAGCAGAAGTGCAGCACCGTCCCGTTGACCCACTTGCCTCGGCCGAGGATGATCGCAGCTGCCCGACGCGGGTCCGCCGTCACGGACGGACGAAGCAGGGGGAGTGCCCGAGGCAGGTTCTGGCACAAAGGCTTGAGAACCTTAGGAGATACTAAAGCCTTGTCCGACAGGTTGGTACGAGTACGTGCCATGAGAAGAATTTCCTTGCTTGTGTGGACACCTTGATCCGGTACTGCAAACATCACTTATCGCTTTCGCCAAGCTGGATCACCGGGTTGTTGTCCCTTCGCGGACGGACAACACTTTAGAGGCCGAACGACCCAGCTCGGCTGCGGCCCGCTTCGAGGGCCGTCTGCTGCAACGCTTCATGTGTTACGATCCGGCCGGTGATGGCCGGCGGCCGGTCCGAACGCCTCGCAGCGAGAGGGCACCAGCACCTCGGGAACCTGACCGCGTGCCGGCCGACAGCGTCACTTACCCCAAATACTATCGTGGGGCACCCGGCGTAGGCGGCGTGACCCCGCAGCCCTGAGCTCCCGGGGTAGCTCCTGATGATCGTTTACGGCGTGGTCAATAGCTGCACGTCGTTCGACCCGACGAGGACATCAAAAATTGCCACTTGACAACACAACACCCCATCTGATTCGGCTTCTTGGGCCTCCTATGAAACGCTCCAACGTGAGGCTCAAAGGAACAGCAACATAGAAAGCGCGACCGCGGCCAGACCCGCGGTTACTAGCACTAAAGTCCGATCCAGCAGATACCGAGCCCAAGCGTCATAGAAATCGAACGCGATGTACGCATAGAGGTATACGGCCAGACCCCACTTTATCCAGCCGAGACTCGGCAATCGAATCTCGAATCCTTGTCCCTGACGAGCGATGTCAAGCAATTTGACTACAATCACCAGCACTGCGCCGATTACCTGAAGTATCAACAGAAGCCGTCGTAATGTCATGCCGTCCTCCTCCACGTCGCCAGCCGCCATAACGATGCCCTCTGTGGCCTAAAGACTTAGCAGAGTGTCGAAAAACTCCGCAGGTATTGCCGGGGAAAGAAACGCCAAGCTATTACAGCTTTCAAGGTGCACTTTTTCGCATTGTGATCCAACTCGAACGCTCGCAAAGCATCAGAAATTCGTTGGCCCGCGTTTTTCAACGCCCTGCGAGTGGGCGTGATCCCGGCGTCACACGCCCGACCGCGGATCGACCGCGGACGCCGCGGACGGGAAGGCGTACTGTCAATTCCACTCCGTCGCAGAACCCGGGAGCTTTCGCCCCAGAGCATTCGTAAGATAAACCCTGCCGAACCCAAGTGCAACATCGTTTTCGTGAAATAGTCATAATTTCTTCAAATGCTTGACCAGGGCGGGCTTCAACGACTCGGGCAGCATCGTCACCCGGTCCGTTCGGACTTCCGCAGATCCTCGATGTCCCGCTCGTCATCCTTCGCTTACAGCCCGACGACGGCTTTGCTACGGAGGGCGACTTCACCCGTCTCTCCGCATCGCTGACGGAGGCGGCGCACCCGGGTGGGGTTGACGGCGAACCGCTCGGCGACCTCGGCTGTGGGGTCTCCGTCGTGGAGGGCCGCTAGGACGCGGCCCGCAGGTCCATCGAGAACGCACGCACGGTGTCGCCAACGGGGAAGAAACCATTAGGTTGTAGCGCGATAGACGATCCCCTCGCGCGGGGCGCTCCTCGGCCCGGTTGCGTGGCCGGTGTTCACGCCATCGGCGGGTACGTCTTGAGCGGGGTGACGGCCGTCCGCCGGTTGACCAACACCGCCACCGCCCGCACCACCGACCCGTGCTCGCCCCGCCGGTGCCGGTACGTCTGGGTCAGCACCTCGAACCGGTTCAACTGGGCCATCGCGTGCTCGACCACGATGCGGTGCGACGCGATCACCCGGTTACCGGCCTTCTGGTCGTCCGTCAGCGGGTGCCCACGGGCGGCCTTGGCCGGCACCACCAGCGGCCGATCCGGGTGGTCCTTCCCGATGCCCACGTACCCCTTATCCATCATCGCCCCGGCCCCGATCGGCAGGCGGTCGATCACCGCCGTCGCCCGCAGCACCGTCAGGTCGTGCACCGAGCCGGGGTACGACTCGCTCACCGTCTCGATGCGGCCGTCCGGGGCCACGCCCACCTGCGACTTGAGGGTGTGCGTCGGCTTTGCACACCATAAGAAACCGGGCCACGCAAAATAAGGACTTACGTCGATTTTCGGTGCTTCGCGTAAGGACTTACGTCGAAAACCGCTTATGGTGTGCAAAGCCGGTGTGCGTCTTCTTCTTCCCCGAGTAATACGGCTTCTGTGCCGCGTGGCCGGTCGGCCGCTGGGTCCGCTGCTCCTTGCCGTCGATCACCAGTCGCACGTCCGGGAACGTAGCCATCACCGCGGCCGACGAGCCGACGGGGGCGCGGGTGGCCGGGTCGGGTTCGTCGAAGGGGAACGTGTCGAGGGCGTGGAGGACGGCCAGGACGGCGCGGGCGGTAAGCCGGGCGTTGGTCTTGTGCAGGGCGAAGAAGAAGCCGAGGACTTCGTAGGTGGGGTAGACACGGAGCCAGAACAGGGCGAGCATCAGTTGGGTGCGGTCGTCCAGTTTGGGGGCGTCGCCGCCGCCGACCTTGCGGACCCGCGGGGTGCCGGCGCGGGTGGTGCGGGAGGCGGCACGGCGGCGGTCGCGGGCCGCTTCGTAGTCGGCGAAGAGTGTCTCGAACTCGGCGGCGGTGACGCCGAACAGGCTGGGGAAGACGGCCGGGTGACGGGCCAGGCCGTCGGCGGTGAGCATCGGCGAACTCCGGAGGGCACCGCCAACGTAGCGCCCCGCGACGAGAACGGCTATCCTGCTACAACCCTATTACCGTAGCTGGTCCCCACGCCGGGCGTAGACCCTACTCGAAACGAAACTAGCCGTCGGGGCTGTGCGTTGCTGCAACTGAAATTTCCCACCCCGCACTATCACGCGGACAGTCAACTACAACGAGCGTCTGGTCGTAGTTTATATCTCGAAGTCATACCATGGACGAGGCGTTGCCGATTTACCGCTGGAACGAGGGACTGATCGTGCCGTCGAAAACGAAGGTCAACTCCACCGCGGCGGGTGGCAAGAAGATCCTTGTCTTGGGCGACTGGGTGATCGACGACGACTGGGTCGTCGATACCCACGAGTCGGACACCAGTTCGGTCGTCGGAGAGGAACACGTCCGGGCGTTGCACCACCCGGCGGGCGCGGTCCGGCGGCTCGGAGGGGTTGGGCTGGTGGCGAACCAGCTCTTCGTGAGTACGCACGGGACGGAGGGGGCGTCCGCCCCACCGAAGCTCGCGGGCCTCGGGATTTGGAACAAACACGACGACAAGTTTTTGCTGTCGATGTTCCGGCCGGAAGGCCTCATGGGTCACACGCCCCTGCAGCTGACGAGCGTGCCCGACGCCTCCCCGAACGTCGACCTAAAGCTTTTCAACTTCGGTGCCGTGGTGGAGTTCCTCCCCCACGACCCGCCGTTTTCGTGCGTCGAATCCGGCCAGAATCTGCAGTACTACAAGGCGGGCAAAGAGAACTACTACGGCACGTCACGCATCCTGCGGATATTCAAGCAGAGCGGTTCCAAGATCGTGCAGCGTCTACGGCTCGACTGGGAGAGTCGGGTGCCGGAAACGGCCCGCGGACGCACGGAGTGGATTGATCGACAGTCCCTCTCCGACAGTCAGGTCGGGTCGATCAAGAAGCGGATCTTGGACTACTACCAGGCCGCGGTCGACTGGCTCGGCGGCGAAGTCGATGCGATCATCCTCAAGGACCTCGGAAAAGGGATGGTCTCCGACTTGATGGTAGAGTGCCTCGTAGAAGTCGTCGAGAAAATGGACTGCGATTGGTACGTGTACTCCAAAGAGTGGCAGCCGACTTGGCTCACTCTGCTCGTGGAACGCAAGCAGTTCATCCGCGCCAGGCTCGTGCCGGAGGTGGCGACCCGCAAGTGCGCTAGCGTGCCAACCTGGGTGACGTCGGACGGGACGATGTCCAAGTCGGCCATCCAGGCCCTGGACGGACTCAGTTCGGCCATCCGAGTGGGTTCGCGGCCCGGACGCACGCAGTGGGTCATCGTCGTCGTGGACGACCTCCAGGTGATCGGTGTGGAACTGAGCCTCGGGACGCGTAGCGTTTACGTACACCGCGACAAGAACCCGAACAACATGGGCCTCGAAGTCGGGGTAGGCAAGAATTCCGCGTTGCTCTCTGCGGCCATTTACGGCCTCCTGCACGCGGAGCGGATCGCGGAGTACTGCCCCCACGGCGAGCAGGGCCGCCTGCTCTTCGAGAACAGTCTTTGCATCGCCCAGTTCTGGATGGCGGCGGAGCGGCGTCGGCTGATGAGGGCATCATCCCCGGAGTACCCGATTGTGCTGCGCTTGCGGCTGAAGGAGTGGAACGATAAGGTGGCCCCCGGCAAGACGGACGAGGGCGGGAGCCGGCGACTCATCGACGTGATCAACGCGGGCGGCGAGCCCCAACAACTCAAAGAGGTGGGGCGTATCCAGATGTACCCCGACCTGCTCGTGCAAATCGATAACTGGAAAGCTGCGACGAGCAAGCACGGGATCATCGTGATCCAGGAGGCCGAGAAACAGGTCGGAGACGGTTCCGAAAGTGACGTAGTGCACCCGGACAGGCGTGTCGCCTTAGCGGTATTCGAGCCTTGGAGAGCGTGGACGGAAATCGACGGTTACGCGTGCCTGTCGAGCCTGAAGCTCGCTCAGATCGCCAGCCTGGAGAGTGAAATCTCGTCGTTCGACCCCTCGGTCGCCACGCGGTCCAAGGCCGGCCTGATTATGGCGGGCCCGGGTTCGGGCAAGTCGCACCTCGTACACCGGCTGGCCGAGAGCAGCAACCTGTACCGGTTAGAGTTCAACATCACAACCCTCATGAAGCGGGAGGGGCTGATCGACTGCTTCGACCAGATCGTTACTTGGCAGGCCCAGCACCGGGGGGCCCGCCTGATCGTGTTCGTAGATGAGATCAACGCCGAGTTGGAAAACCACTGCGTCTACGACATCTTCCTCGCCCCACTGGAGGACGGGTACTACCTCCGGTCGGGACGCAAGTACCTGATCCAGCCCTGCATCTGGCTGTTCGCGGGCACGGACTCGACGGCGGATATCGAGGCGAAGCTGAAGGGTCCGGATTTCGTATCCCGCATGAGCCTGACCCACGTCAACTTGACGCACCCGCCCGAAGCGTCCGAAGACCCGGAGCGACTCCTCGAGACCGTCTACATCGGAGTGACTCTGGCGCGCAGGGAGTACCCGGGTCTCCAGGGAATCAAGGCCGAAGTGTTCGCACTGTTGCGGAGTCTGAAGCCCCAGGCGCTAACGCTCCGCCACCTGCGGCAAATCATTGACAAGCACTTGCTCGTCTCGCGCGGGGTGGCGCGGTGGAGGGATTTGGAACGACTCAAGGCCGAGCACGGGAGCATAATCAACACCGCGTCCCACGATGCCAACGTCGAACTGCTCGCGAGCCGCTGCATCGAAACCGTCTACATCAACGACGACCCGCACACCGACTACGCGGAGTTCCGCAAGTAACCTTCACTTGACCCAGCCGGTCTCCTTTTGGCTCCGGGTCAGCGTCTGATCGGCGAAGTCCCCCCGCTCGACCAGTGCGACGAACGCGTACAGTGGATTGCTTTCCAGCTTGTGGGCGATGGCAACCTTGTGCCCTTGGCGGATGCTGTCGATAATATTTACGGCATCTTGTGGGCGAGCCGAGTTTATAGACTCTACAATTTTTTTGTACAGACTGATCGACCCGCTGAACGTTTCCCGAATTTCATTGCCTTCCGTGGTGTGAACAGAATTAATTTCCACAAATTACCCTCGACTATGTACTTTATACATATTGTTCATAGTGCAGTTTTGTGAATATGTAAATATGTATTTTATCCAGTCGTGCGATTGCGAGGTTGCATTGCTGGTTATCGATGACATAATTGAAAATATCACTGACTGTGCACGAATAAACTGATATACGTGCATAGTCATGAAGTAGATATTTGCCATGCAAAAACAAGCGATTTCCTCAGAATTCGCCGGCACGAGTGTTAGAATAGTCCGCTGGAACTCAGTCCAATCTCAGTGACGCAGCGATGTCACTACAAAATCGACTTGTATTTGGCAGTGAGAATCTGTTTCTATCTTGTGAACGCGTACCACTTGATCAATGCCTACCTCCCAATCAACTCCCTACCGGGTGGTTGATTTCGGACTCGATCCGCCGCAGCACTTCGAGCAGACGCTCGAACGCGGGCGGTTCGCCGAAGATCATTTCCTGCATCTTGCGGTAGTCTTGTTCTAACTCCGTCAGGCGGGCATCAGGAGGCACGATTCGCAACGTGCCCGGCTTGGCGTCCGCGTATCTCGCCCACGCCGCCGGGAAGAATACCTCCTTGTGACGGGCGACCTTCAGCAACAGGCCGGTGTCCCTGATCGCAGCTCGTCCCAATTCGTTCTGGTACAGCCGCACCACGTCGTAATAGTGCCGCGACTGCCGGTCCCGGAACTTCTTGTCCGCCGGTGCGTGGTGCCACATGTGCAGAATCGTTGCCTTCTCCCAAAATGTCCGTTCGGCGGCGAGGACGTGGACTTCGCACGCCGGTTCTTTGAACGCATCGGGGAAATCCGCCGCCGCATAGGACATGACCGTCGCCTCGACTGCCGGCCAGTGATCCGAACGCGCACCGATTTCCAGTCTCACGGCGGGTTGGATATAGGCTGGCTCATCGGCGGAGCGGGACCGGTTGGCGACCGGATAGTGAAACAGGATGGTCTGACCGTCCGGGTCATCCTTGGCCAGTTCCACGTCCCACGTTTTCGAGAGCGGTTCGCCAAGCGCTGCGCTGAAGACCGCCGCGAGTTGGGGCAGGAGGTTTTCACGGATGACACGCTGGCACGTTTCCGTCAACGCTTCGAGGCCGTGCTTTCGCTTCTTGCCCGTGGGGGCATTCAGCGGATCGCTCTCGCCGCTGAAGCCAAGTTCGGCACGGTTGAACGACAAATCCACATCTTCCGAAAACCGCTCGATGACACCGAACACCTTGGAGAGCGACGTGCCGCCTTTGAACAGCAATCCTGCCGGCGGGTTGGGCAAGGTGAAGACCCGCTTGAGCGTCCAGCAGACCCAGAAGTCTTTCTCGATGATTTCAGGTGTCAGGCCACGTCGGCGGGCACTTGCCGAGAACAGGTCCATGCGGTCGGTGATCGGTAATCGGGCGATGTCATCCATGATTCACCAACTCCCCTTCCTGCTCCGCTATTTGGCGGACGACGGCCGCGATCCAGTCGGTCGTGTACCGTGCGTCCTGGAGCAGTTCTTGGAGTTGCTCAGCAGACAAGGCCCTTTGGAGTTGGGCAACCACCTGGGTATCGACGGCAACTTGCCCGAGGTGCCGCAGCGCCTGGAACACCATCGCACTCGTCCGGCATCCCACCGGGAATTCTTTCGGGGCGGCGTGCCGAAGTTGGACTATCGTGCTGCCGATCCGCACTTCCCTCGTTCGGCCGTCCGTCAGGTACACTGGCTTGGCCGGCACCTGCGTGGACAACCCGAGCCTGTTCGCCGCCGCCGCCCCGGATGGGACGACCCGGCTGCCCGTTTGTCGGGCCAGCGCCTCGGCGATTTCGTCGAGGTCGGGGCCGAGGGCGATGCCCAGCCTTTCGTTCATTCGGGGGAAATGGTACAGGCCGCGCCCGAGCCTCTGAATATTGCCGCCCTTGACCAGCCGGGAAAGCGACTTGTCGGCGGCGTCACGGCTGCCCAGGTCGAGAAAGTCCTTCGGCGTGAAGACCTTTCCCCGGCCTTGTCCGCGAATCCGCTCCAGTATGTCGTCTTGTATG